>JAUWZH010000045.1 GCA_030615435.1 Candidatus Brocadiaceae bacterium
GGTAGTATCTCGGGGCGGACGCTGGCGCATGTACTTGATGAGCATTGAAGAACTGGCCGAATACTTGGGCGAGAGTAAGCGCTCTATCTACCGCTACATCAAGTCTGGAGACTGTCCGCCCTACATTCGTCTTAACGCTCGCAACATAAAATCCGACAGGCGCGATGTGGACGCCTGGCTAGACTCCAAGAAGGTGAATCCCCATGCCAACCATTCGAAGGGGGAATCAGATGGGTGAAATCGCATTCGTTGTCGGGCAAAGTGCCACAGCCGGGAGCAGAGGCATAAACCTTGTATTCTTTGTCGTGCTCATACTCGTCCTTGTTTTTGTCTGGCTTATGAGCCGCCGGATTCGGCGATGGTTCGGCCGTTCATTGAAGGCCCGACAGGACTTAGCTAGGGCGACCGCAGATGTAGCGGAGAGACTTGAGAGGATCGAGAGCAAGCTCGAAGAGCAGAGCAAGGCGGAACGGTAGTTCGCCTGAGACTCCTTTCCGTGGCTTTGTCAACGTTCTTCGTTGACCTTACGCAAGGCACTCGCGGCGAGGGCGGCCGACGCTGGTGCGAACGCATCTGGACGGCAATGGGGACCTGCACCCAACAGGGACGGTCCGTCTTCGGTTTCTTTGAGCGTGCCGTGCCAGCCTACTTCTCCGGCCAGCCCCCGCCCTCCCTGCTCACCGCTCCACCTTGACCAATTCCATGTGAACGGTTATATTCCGGACACCCGCTGCGTATGTAGGCATCTTAGGTGCCGGCCGGCGGCCGATCTTCGGCATCGTGTCCGGCATCGCGTAGCCCGAGCCCACTACAGGAGGGCATGAGAGTGAAGAGCAAAGCCATGATCGTGATCGGTTTCATCCTCGGTCTGCTTGTGGGCGCTGTGGCAACCTTCGTCTTCATGGGAATCAACACGAGAAAGGTGATGGCCATATACGCAGATGCGCAGCTTCTGGAGATGGCGGTCAACGCTGACCTGATTCGCGCCGGGAAGGGCGACAAGCTGCTCGAACGCTACGATGTTGCCATTCCCAGAAACGCCGCCCAGTTTGCGGACTATCACTGGAAGTATCTAAGGGGCAACCAAAAGCATGCAGCGCTTTGGGCGGTCCAGAGATACTATGAGGATAATCCATCAGTGGCAGTGCCTCCCGAGCTTCAGCCCATTCTTGGCTCACTACCACCGCGTCCACGCTCGAGTTGCGGGTTAAGACGTGAGGATGCCGCTGAGAGCAAGGCCGAAGCGAACGCCGACACGGGAGAGACCGCTGCGCCCGGCGAGCAGGAAAACGCCAGCAACTGAGCTTGTCCGCATGTGTGCCGGCGCGCACTTCCGGTTTGCCTTGATCTTCCTTCTCCACGTACTCGGCTAGCGGCCACAGGTAAAGGCAACGTTGACATCAGGTTCCTGTCCAGCGTTCCGCACCCCAGGAATCCCCGCCAAGGCCCTCCAATCTTGCTGTTGAGCATTCCCCCTCTGGGTTAACAACCGCGTTCGACTTGGACCCCAGTCCGACGTTTCAAACTCCGACCTTTCGGCAGGCTCAAGGCAGGCGGGGTAAGTAAACAGTAGAGAGAGTACGGAATCCTGCCTGGCGGCGCACCGGAGGCAGAGCCAAGGTCGTCGTGGGCGCAGCGCGAGAGGAGCCGCCCATGCACCAGACCGAAGCCGAGCTGAGTCCTGACGAACGCCGCCGCGAGATCGCGACCATTCTGGCCGCCGGCATCTTCCGCCCTGCCATCGGCCCAGGCCGCAGCCACCGACATCGTTTCCCAAAGATCGTCAACCCGATTCGGCCGGTCACCGACTACGCCGATCTCGCCCGGCTGGCGCATGTCTCCCGCCCGCAACAAAGGCGGTGAAGATCGGCCAGCCTGCCGCAGGTGGGCCACCATGTCCCGGCGAAGGAACTCAGCGCGTTTGAACGGCTGCGCCTTGAGCGGTAAGATAGCTCCTCGCAGCTTGTGGTCTCCGGGCCGGGCCTTTCGGCAGGGGTCCGGGTTTCCACTGGCTTTCTTGGCGGACCAACAGAGATGGATCGCCTTACGGAACTCGAGAACAGAAGCATCTACATCATTCGCGAAGCCTATCACCAGTTCGGCCGGCTCGCGGCGTTGTGGTCCGTGGGGAAGGACTCGACGGCGCTCGTGTGGCTGTGCAAGAAGGCGTTCTTCGGGGACGTTCCGTTCCCCGTCGTCCACATTGACACGAGCTACAAGTTCCCCGAGATGTACAGCTTTCGCGACGAGATGGTCGCGCGATGGGGGCTAGACCTGATTGTGGCGCGCAACGAGGAGGCGCTCGCCCGTGGCGTCGGCCCGCACGAGGGCAGCAAGCTGAATTGCTGCACTGAACTCAAGACCAACGCACTGAAGCAGTGCATCGCCGAGTACGGTTTCGAGGGCCTTCTGCTGGCCATCCGGCGGGACGAGCACGGCATCCGCGCGAAGGAACGCTATTTCTCACCGCGCGACCGCCAGTTCCGCTGGAACTACGAGGACCAGCCTCCGGAGCTCTGGGACCAGTACACCAGCGAGGTGGACGAGGAGTTCCACCTGCGCGTGCATCCCCTGCTGGAATGGCGCGAGCTGGACGTGTGGCTCTACGTCAGGCGGGAGAACCTGCCTGTCAACCCGCTCTACTTCGCCCGGGACGGCAAGCGATACCGCAGCCTGGGCTGCAAGACGTGCTGTTCGCCCGTGCAGTCCAACGCCTCCACCGTGGACGAGATCATCGAGGAGATACGCACCGGCAGGACGGCCGAAAGGGCCGGTCGCGCTCAGGACAAAGAAGACGCCTACACCATGCAGAAGCTGCGGGCGCTGGGATACATGTAGGACGGCGTCCTCGCGCGCGCCTGACGCCTTGTGGGTCGCCGCGTCGCCAGAGGCGGGGCGTTGCCCTCGCAGGCTGCCACTAAGAGAACGGACTCATGGAAGATGAAGCGCTGAAGCTGGTTCTGGTTGGATCCGTTGACCATGGGAAGTCCACGCTGATCGGCCGGCTGTTCCACGACACCGATTCCCTGCCGGAGGGGAAGCTGGAAGAAATCCGCGCCGCCTCCGAGGCGGAGGGCAAGGAGCTGGAGTTCGGCTTCGTAATGGATCACCTGCGCGAGGAGCGCCAGCGCGGCATGACCATTGACACCGCGCAGACCTTCTTCTCGACCGAGCGGCGCCAGTACGTGATCATTGACGCCCCGGGCCACAAGGAGTTCCTCAAGAACATGATCTCGGGCGCCTCGCAGGCAGAGGCGGCCCTGCTGATTTGCAGCGCCCACGAAGGGGTCGAGGAGCAGACGCGCCGCCACGCTTACGTGCTCAAGCTGCTGGGCCTGTCCCAGACCATCGTCGCCTACAACAAGATGGACCTGGTGCACTACGACCGGCGCCGCTTCGAGGAAGTCCGGAGCGAGCTGCTCAGGTTCCTGGACCGCATCGGAATCAGCCCCGCCCTGGAGATCCCGATCAGTGCGAAGCTCGGCGACAACGTGGCCGGGCGGTCCGCCAACATGCCGTGGTACGGCGGGCCGACCATCCTGGAGGCGCTCGACCGTTTCGAGAAGGGCCCCGCGCCTCTCGAGAAGCCCGTCCGGTTCCCTATCCAGGACGTTTACGAGCTGGACGGCGGACAGTTGGCCGTGGGCCGGGTCGAAAGCGGCGTGCTGAGGCGCGGCGCGGAGCTCACTTTCCTGCCCACCGGCAGGATGCGCACGGTCCTGAACATCAGGAAGTTCGGCGAGGAAGACCTCGCGGAAGCGCCCGCCGGCGAGTGTATCGGCGTGATCTTCGACAGGGACGACGTTCAGCGCGGAGAGGTGGGCTGCCCGCCCGGGGAGACGGCGAGGCAGGCCGTCTCCTTCCAGGCAAGCATCTTCTGGATGGCGCGGGCGCCCCTGCAGGCCGGCGAAGAGCTGTCCGTCCGCTGCTCCACCCAGGAGCGGGTCTGCCGCGTCAGCGCCATCCGCGAGCGCGTGGATTCTTCCACGCTGGAACACCTGGAACACAACGCCGCTGCGCTCCAGGAGACCGAGGTCGGCGAAGTCACCATCTCGACCGACTCCCCGATAGTGCTGGAGAGCTTCACGGACGTGCCAGAACTCGGCCGCTTCGTGCTCGTCAGGGGCTGCGACGTGGTCGCCGGCGGCATCGTGACCGCGCCGGAAGCAGGCGCGTAGCCCTCCCTCCGGAGGCCCAGCGTAGCGGGACGGAGCAACTCAAGAGGTCCACTGAGCCATGATCTTCGGTTTCGGCCGCAAGAGGAAGGTCTTCGGCATCGGGCTCGACGGATTCCCCCATTCCCTGGCCCGCAGGCTGATGGACGGCGGCCACATGCCGAACCTCCAGCGGCTCGCGCGGGAGGGCTCGTTCAAGCGGATCAACAGCGTCTATCCCACCGTGAGCAACGTCGCCTGGGCATCCTTCCAGACAGGGCTCGGCCCCGGCGAGTTCGGCATCTTCGGATTCGTGGAACTCAGGCCCGACCTGGACATTTACATCCCCAACGCCACCGACCTGAAGGGCGAAACGATATGGCAGCGCCTCGGTGCGAGGGGCAAGAAGGTCGTGGCCCTCAGCGTGCCCATGACTTATCCGGCGCCTCGCGTCAACGGCCTGCTGGTGAGCGGGTTCCTTGCGCCCAGGCTTGACGAGAAGGCGGTCTCCAGCCCGGAGGTGCTCCGGAAACTGCGATGGACCATGTATGAGATAGACGTTGACCCTGCGGTGGCCCACCGGTCTCTGGATGAGTTCCAGGAGGAACTCACCCGCGTCAGCACCAGGCGTCGGCAGACCGCGCTCGAGCTCATGGACAGCGAGGACTGGGACCTGTTCTTCGTCCACGTGATGGACACCGACCGGATGGGCCACTTCATGTGGAAGTTTCAGCACGAGCCGCAGAGCCCGCGCGGGAAGTACTTCTTCGATTTCTTCGGCAAGATAGACGAGTTCATCGGGCAGGTGGTCGAGCGGCTCGACAAGGGCACGCAGCTCCTCATCCTGAGCGACCACGGCTTCTGCGACCTCAAGTGGGAAGTGCAGCTCAACCGCTGGCTGCGGGCCGAAGGGTATCTTGACTACGAGAACGACCCCGAGCGCATGTTCAAGGCGGTCAAGCCCGGCTCGCGTGCAGTGGCGCTGGTCCCGGGCCGGATCTACCTGCTCACCCGGCGGCGGTGCGAGATCGGTTCGGTCTCCGAGATGGACTACGAGTCCCTCCGCGCGGAAATCATGGAGAGGCTCAAGGAGCTGAAAGACCCGGACACCGGAGAGCCGGTCTGCAACAGAATAATGACGCGGGAGGAGGTGTTCGACGGCCCCTACCTGAGCCGCGCCCCCGACATCGCCATTGACCCCCGGGACGGATACGACCTGAAAGCAAAGCTCGGTGAGGGAGAGCTGTTCGAGAGAGGCGTCCTCAACGGCATGCACACCTATCACGACGCAATGCTGCTGACGGGCCCGGCCCTGGCAGACGTCTCAAGAGCCACGAGCGTGACCGAGGCCGGAGCCCTGCTGGCCCGCCACTTCCTCGAATGAGCCCTGCAACTGCGTGCGCCGAACGAGGAGCAGCCCCCGCTGCCTCCGCGATGAGGAATCGGAAGGTGCCCAGTGACCACGACGCCTTCGAAGGAACAGGGCACTGGTGACCAGGCCACCGGCAAGGAACGCCGCGTCCCGCTGATGGCAGAGCTGCTGGTCTGCCTTGCAGCGCTGACGGTCCTCGCAGTGGGGCTCGGCGTCTTCCCTCCGGCGTTCGACCGGCGAATGCAGGCGGCAGCAAGCAGCATCACTCCCGACCCGACCCACGAAGCGGCGGGGAAGGCGGGGGTGGTGCTTCCAAACGGTTCCTCTGTCGCACTTCCGCTCTCGCCGCACTTCCCCCGTTCGCGGGCGATCGGCCTGATCCTCGAACTGGAGGAGATGCGTCGCGAGTGCGAAAGCGCAGTCTGCCACATTCTGGCCATGGACCACCTCAGTGGCCCGGCAGAGGAGCCGGCTGCCGAACTGGGCAAGATCGCCGGCTTGTGGTGCGTGGCGCGCTCCCGCGTGGCATCCTTTCTGGCTCTGGAGAACGATCGCGCCGCGCTCGTGCTGGCGGCGCTCGGCTGGCCGTGGCTCGGGGACGATCCGGCCGGGCTGACGGTGAGCGACCTCCCCCCGTCCTTTTCCGGGCGCCCTGCCGAGCTCAAGGCGCTGTCCGGCGAGCAGTGGCGCATCCTCATCGCTGAGGCAGACCGGAACGAGCCCTGGCCGCAGACCCGGGCCGGGCTCGCCGCCCGTTTCGGCCTCGGCGGAGGCGAGCTGCGTGCCATTCAGGCCCACCTCTGCCGCCGGCACGTGGCACGCGCCTTCCACTCGCGGCGGGCGAACCGGAAGGCCCGCAGGACGCTCGCGCGGCTCGCTGATCTCGCCCCTGCTCAGGTGCGGGCGGTGATGGCGATGGCCGGGGCCCGGGAGCTGCTCGAAGCCGGCACCTTCGCCTTCCCGCTGCTGATTGAGATGCTGGAGAGCCGGCCCGACCTCGCCCTCCCGCTGCTCCACCAGTGCGTCCGCAACGCCGGCATCCTGGAACAGGCTCTCCGGGCCGCGGCGGACCTGGGCGGCGCGAACAGCGTGCACGCGGAAGAGATGCTCATGGCCCTCGGGCCCTTCGGCCTGGACGCCATCAAGACCGTTGTGGCAGAGCGGGGAGGCCGCGCCGGGGCCGAAGCGGAACGCCTGCGCCGCGCCCTGGAGACACGATGGCCGGCGGACGGCAACGCCCTTGAGATCCTTGGCGAGGACCCCGCCCTGTGGCGCAGGTGGTACCGGGACGCCCACAGTGTGCTCTGAGAACGCACACTGTCCCACCGCGCGGATTCCTCCGTTCGCAGGGCCGGCCGTTCTGTGCGAGGCACTTGCCGGGGTGCTGAAGAAACCGGTATAATGCGTTCATCGGGTAAAGGGTGGCAGCGGTTCCAGAATCATCAGAGGACGCGCCGTGAAGCCGGATATCCATCCACAATACGTGGACTGCGAGGTGATCTGCGGTTGCGGGGAGCGCTTTGTGACCCGCGCCACCGTGCCGCAGATGCGGATAGAAGTCTGCTCCAAGTGCCACCCCTTTTACACGGGCAAGCAGACGTTTGTGGACAGCGCGGGACGCGTCGAGAGATTCATGAAGCGCTGGGGGGACTCGCTCGAAGAGACAAAAAAGCGGCTGTCCGGGCGCAACGAACAGTCCCAATAGCTTTCCCACTGTCGCCGGCACCGAGGGCGACGCACTGCGTCGGACCTCGCTCGTGCCGGCGTTTCCTTGTACTCTGAGCCCGGTGTCAGAGAATGGCTGAGGTCCCCGAACAGGTAAGAGAAAAACTGATCGGCAGGCTGGAAGAGCTGGCCCGGCGCCATCGTGAGCTCGAGCAGGCTCTGAGCGACCCCGAGGTGGTGAAGGAGCAGGTCCGCTACGCCGAACTGGCCAAAGAACACGGGGCGCTGAGCAGGTTCGCCGAGATGCAGGGGGAATTCGAGCGGGCGCGAGAGCGGCGCCGCGAGGCTGAAGAACTCCTCAAAGAGGCCGCCGAAGAGCCTGACATGCAGGGCCTGGCGCGGGAGGAGATCGCCGAGGCCGAACGGACCGAGCAGAAGGTGCTGGAGAGGGCGCTGGACCTGCTGCTCTCGGACGCCGGGGAGGAGGACCGGAACGTCATCGTGGAAATCCGCAGCGGTACCGGTGGGGAGGAAGCTGCGCTGTTCGCCGCCGACCTGTTCGGGATGTACGCCCGCTACGCCGAGAAGCAGGGCTGGCAGGTGGAAATCCTCGACAGGAGCCTCACGGACAGGGGCGGATTCAAGCAGGTCACTTTCTCGGTCAGCGGCGCCGGAGCCTCCAAGAAGCTGCGCTACGAAAGCGGCGGGCACCGGGTGCAGCGCATACCGGTGACCGAGTCACAGGGGCGCATTCACACGAGTCTGGCGACCGTCGCCGTGCTGCCCGAGGCCCGGGAGGTGGACGTGGCGATAAGGCCCGAAGACCTGGACATCACCTTCATGCGCTCCCAGGGACCCGGCGGGCAGAACGTCAATAAGGTCAGCAGTTGCGTACGCATCGTTCACAAGCCCACCGGCATCGCCGTGAAGTGCCAGGAGGAGTCCTCCCAGCACAAGAACCGGAAACTGGCCCTCAAAATGCTCCGCGCCATGCTCTACAGGCAACAGGAGCAGGAACAGAAGGACAGGCGTGACGAGCTGCGCCGCTCGCAGGTGGGCAGCGGCGATCGAAACGAGCGGATTCGCACCTATAACTTTCCCCAGGACCGCATTACCGACCACCGCATCGGGCTGGACGTGTTCGGCATCGAGAACGTGCTGATGGGAGACTGCGACCGGCTCTTCGATGCCCTCGCCCAGTGGGATAAACAGCAGCGCATCAAGGCCCTCGCCGAGAAGTGAACGCCTCAGCCGCCCTCCCTCCTCCTGTCATCCGTGGGGCCGCGTCACCCCCTGTGCTCGGGGGAGAACCGGGGCAAGCGAGCTGGCAACCGACGACTGTCGCGCGATGCCTACCTGATAGTGATGAGAGCGGGCATCAGAGCGGCGGGGCGGTAGTCCTCCATGCACCTCAGGGCACTGAGATAGCGGAGGGCAGGCAGCGCCTCGCGCGGCAAGCTCCGACTCAGCAGGAAGGCCGGCTGCCGCAGGTCCCGCCTGCCCCAGAAGATGGCATCGAAGACGCTCTGGGGCCTGGGCAGGCGCACGATTGAGACCCTGGCATCCGGGTCAAGCCCCGCAGCCTTGCGGGCGGCCTCTATGGCGTCGTTCAACCCCCCGATGGCGTCCACGAGCCTGCCCTGCCGGGCCTGGCGGCCTGTGAGGCTCTGGCCATCGGCCCACTTCCTGACCTGTTCCAGGGGTTGATTGCGAGAGGTGACGATGCGGTCCAGGAAAGTCTCGTAGGTGTGCCTGAGGAGGTCTCTGTAGCGCTCGCGCTGCGAGTCGGAGAATCCCTCGACGACCGAGAAGATGCCCGCGTTCGGGCCGCGCTGAAAAACGTCCACTGTCAGGCCGAGCTTGTCGAAGAGGCCCTTCAGGACGAACTTGCCGCCTATCACGCCGATTGATCCGGTGATTGTTCCCTCCTGCGCGTAGATAAATCGGCCGCCCGTGGCTATGTAGTAGCCACCCGATCCGGCCACGTCGGAGAGGGAGACGATCACCGGTTTGCGCTCGTCGGCACGGCGCAGCTCGTGCCAGATCAGGTCGCTTCCCTCAGCGCTGCCGCCGGGGCTGTCCACTCGCAGCACGATGGCTTTGACGCTGTCCCGCTCGGCGAGCTTGCGGATGATCCTCGAGATGCGCTCGGCGTTGACGACCGACTCCCCGAGCAGCAGTTCGTCCGGGTCTTCCAGGACGATGGGCCCCACGGCGTAGAGGACGGCGATGGTGGGGCCGGCGGGCAGGGCGCCCTTGCGCCCGGCGCCCCCCATGCCGAGCACCATCTTCAGGATCTCCTGCGGAGCGGTGCCGAGCGGCATTGGCACTTCGGGCTTCTCTGCGTAACCTTTCAACAGCACAAAAGGACCCCGGTGGCGCTTCTGCAGGGACTCCGCCAACTCGTCGTAGAACATCAGCTCGTCCACCAGGCCCGCCTCCTTGGCGCGGGGCGCGGTGAACGGCCCGGCCCCGATGAGCTGCTCCACACGCTTTCCCTCAAGTTTCCTTCCCGATGCTATCCCTTCGACGAGCTGCCGGTAGTAGTCGTCCAACAGCGCGTTGATTGAGTCCCGGAAAAGATCGGAACTCGTGGTGCGTGTGAAGGGCTCTGCGGCCCCTTTGGCGCCTCCGATCTGGATGAGGTCCGCCTCCACACCAACCTTGTCCAGCAGCCCCTTCAGGAAGAGCACCTCGGCGCGCAGCCCTACCAGGAACACCGACCCGCTGGGGGCCATGACGATGCGGTCGGCGGCGCTGGTCAGGAAATACTCGATGTTGCCGGCTCCTTGCATGAAGCACACGACGTCCTTGCCGGCCGCGCGGCAGTCCAGGATGGCCCGCCGGATTTCCTGCGCCTGGGCCCATCCGAGCGCCACGCGGTGCAGCTTGATGACGACACCACGCAGAGAGTCGTCCTGCCGCGCCTTCTCGATGCGTTCGAGAAGGTCGTAGAGCGTGTCAACCCGTGGTTTGAGCAGATACAGGTCCGGCAGCGTCTCCAGAATCGGCCCCTCTATTTCTATCTCCGCATAGCGCACGGGCATCAGCGCGGTATCGCCCGGACCGACTCTCACCTCTTCCTGCCCCCACGCGCCCGCCCCGCCAAAGAGCGCGAGAGCCATTGTGACCAAGATCGCCGAACACCACCTGCGCTTCAGCTTCATGTCGGACCCTCCCACAAAACGGGCAAGAACTCGTTCATGATAGGCGCCGAGCCGGAGACCGGTCAAGTCAGCGGCGCGCGCCCGTGCCCGCTGCTCCGACGGCGAGGGCGAGCAGGCTTGCCGCCTTGGCACATGCCAGAAGGGCCGCGCTCGAGGCCAGCCCGAATGCCGGAATCAGCACCAGGCCGGTCGCTGCTGCGCCGAGGACGCCCCCCAGGTGGTCGCCCGCATCGTAGATGCTGGCCACCGTGGCGGTCCCGAGACCCGACTTGAGCGCGTGCCGACAGGCGAGCGGGAATTCTGCGCCCGCGAGCACACCGGCCACCGGAGAGGCGAGAATGAACAGGTACGGGGAGACGGAAAGAAGAGACATCAAAGCGGGCAGAGCCAGCAGCAACACGCCCTGCATCGCTTCGAGGGCCATCAGGAGGCGCTCCGGCGGCCTGCCGCCGAGACGCGCCGACAGGGAGGCGCCCGCCGCGAGCCCGAGCATGAACAGACCCACGATGATGCTGATGTCCCGGTAGACGTGGCCGAAATTCGCTTGATAGGCGTAAATGATCAATACTTCAGCGGCAAGGCCGAACATGCCGGTGGTGACGATGGCGAATCCACACGACCAGGGCGCGGTGCGGCGCCGGCCGAAAAGCCCGCGCAACACCACCGTAAGGCCGAGGCACGCTAAGAACGGTGCGACAAACCAGCCCGGCCTTACGGAAGGAAGGAAGCCGAAAAAACCTCCGGATGTCGGGGCCGGCGGACCCTCCGTCCCGCCGCGTCTGGGACGGGAGAAATGCTCCTGGACGCCGAGAAACAGCGCGTAAGCAATCGGCCGGTCGTCCGTGTTCACCGTGGCCTGCGGGAGGGCCGCCTCCAGCTCCCCCCGCACATACTCGACGCGCTCCGGCAGGAACTGCGAGACTTCGAACATGTAGCGCATCTCCGGCGGCCCCAGCCCGAGCGCATCGAACCTGCGGGCCAGCACCTGAGCATCGCTCGTCGGAACGCCGGGAGGGCCGGCGAAAAAGCAAAACTCCGAACCCGGTCGCACCACCACGTGGGGAAAGACGGCCTTGAGCGTTCGATACAGGCAGGCGCAGTAGCGCAGGAGCGGCCCGCGAAGGTAGGTCTCGCAGCCTGTGATTCCCCACAGGGCCAGAACGCCGTCCGGGGTCAGGATGCGGTGCACCTCCGTGAAGAACTCGACCGTGTAGAAGCGACTGGCGGAAGCCGACATCGGATCTCCCAGGTTGATGAGCACCACATCATAGGGGGCGGCCGGAAGCCTGCGCGCCACCGCGCCCGCGAAGGGGACGGCGTAGCGGCTCAGCTCCGCCGGCGCGCGGTGAAGCAGTTGGACGAAACGCCGCCCGTCGCAGGCAAAGGCGGCGAAGTGCTCGCCTTGGAGCGGAGCGAGCGATTCCGCGCTGATGTGCTTGCGATAGAGGGAAATGAGGGCCGGGTCCATCTCCACGTGATCCACCTTGAGGCGATCGGCCGCCACGAGGTGCTGGCATAGACCCCCGAGTCCGCCTCCGATGACGAGGACGCTCTTCGGGCCCGGATGCTCGCTCAACAGCAGGGCGGCGGCCCGGGGGTTCTCCCACGGGTCCGGGAACAGAGCGCCCCGCAGGCCGTTCTGCACGACGATTTTCTGTTCCTCGCGATGGCCGAAATCAACATGCTGGTAGCGGGTCTCTCGGCTCTCCAGCAGTTCGAACCGGCTGAAGGTCCTCCAGCGCCGCTCAAGCGACCAGCGCCGCAGGTCATCCCCGCCTAGCAGAAAGCCCAGTGCCAGCAGGAAGGCGAGGGTGAGGGAAACGACCTGTGCCGCCCGAAGGGAGCGACTGAGACCGCTGCGCCGGCCGGGCAGGGCCATTGCCCCGCACGCAGCCACGCCGAGCAGCACCGCGAAAAGGCGGGCACCGGTGCCTCCGGCCAGGCTGAACACCGGCCACAGGAGGCCGGGCGCGAACATGAGCAGGCCCAACATCCTTCGCCGCCGTTTTCCCCCTGTCCCGCCAAGCCACAGTCCGCAGGCCAGCAGCCACAGGGCGCCGGCGAGGAGGGCAATGGCGGCGGGGCTCTGAAAGGGCAACAGCACGAAGCTCATCGCCGCCCCGGCAGCGCAACTGCCGAGCGCCTCGGCCACATACACGCGGCTTATGCCCCGGCCCCGCGTGCCCACGCACCGGGCTTCGAGACGGCAGGCCGGGGGGAAGAGGAAACCGACCAGAAAGCTCACCGGCCCGGCCGCCAGGGCGGCGCAGAGGACCATGCCGGGCAGGGAGACGAACTGTCCCACTTCAACGCCGAGCAGCGGGCGAATCATGCGCCCCAGCAGGAACTGCGAGGGGAGGGCCACTCCCAGGCCGAGCGCCGCCACACAGAACAGCGCCAGGTCCGCACCGAGCCCCCTGAGCAACGCGCCGGCGCTGAGGGCTCCCAGCGGGACGAAGACAAGCCAGCAGGTGAGCGCGGCCGCCAGGGCGAACTCCGTGCCGTAGAAGCTCACCATCAGCTCCCGGATCAGGATGCTCTGGCCGATTACGGCGGCCCCGCCGGCGTAGAGAACCAGCGGAAAAAGCGATCTTCCCCGCACGGAATCCATTGTGCGCTGCCCTCAGGCGTGCACGAAAGCTACGGCTTCGGCGAAGCATGCTCGGCACATGGAAAAGGCCGCCACCCTCGGGCAATCAGAGGGCGACGGCCGGCGATCCTCGCAACGGGTTCCGGGCCCTACCTTATCATCGCCCGGACTTCCCGCGGGCTAGGCGGACTCACCTTGAACTCCTTGAGCTGCTTGTCGTAGCGGTATGTCCGCACACACTCCAGGTCCAACTTCCGACTGCCGTAACTATACTCGTAGACCATCAAGCTCTGTTCCAGGGTATCAACCAGGACGATGGGAGCGTCGCCGTTCTTCTCCTGGCCGATGACGACCACCACGCGCCCCGCCCCGCCCGCTGCCTGCGCCTCGGCGCGGGG
>JAUWZH010000238.1 GCA_030615435.1 Candidatus Brocadiaceae bacterium
CGTGTTTGAGGGACCTCACGTCTGTCAGATAGGCTTCATGATCTTTCACCTCCTTGAACACTTCGCCAAGCGCCGGAAGGCCGCGTTTGTCCCTCACGCATTCCCAATCCCAGATGACCGGCCAGGGTGATGCGTGCGAAATGACGATTTCCCGGAACTCTTGCCTCATGTATTGCGGCGGCTTCGACAGGCCGATGTAGTACAGATGCGAGTACGGGGTGCAGATCACCATCGGCTTCTTCTCGACCCGGGCGCGAGCTTCTCTCCGGCGTATCTGGAACCCCTTGTCTCTGATGCCTATCATTCCGCCGGTGTGAGGCTCGGCGAACAGCACGTCGCTGGTCCTGAACCATCCCACGATGATCCTGTCATGCCGGTGGGCAACCTGTACGGCGCGCGAGACAAAATCCTCCACGTCCCGCACGATCCAATCTGAGAACTGACGGTGCTCTTTCTCTGTCCAGTCTTCCTGGGCGCTGATATCTATTTGACACTCATTCAAGACTTTGTCCCGGCAGTACCGACAGTAACACGATGTCGCTACAAAATAGTCAAACGCCACTCCGTCCAGCGGATAGCCCTCGAACAGTTCCTCCAGCGTCTCCAACACTATTTCGCCGTAAGGGCTGTTGTGGCAGACGTGGACGCAAGGGTCCAGATGGAGGTAGCCCCAGCCGGAAATCTTGCCGTCCTTGGAGCGTTTTGCCCAATCAGGATGACGTTCGTAGAGGATCGGATTGGGCGTGGGGCCCCACATCCCCACCACCCTTATGTCGTGCTTCTTGGCCTGCTCCAGCACCTCCGCGAGCCTGTCCGAACCGTTGAGTTGAGGATGCTGCGGCAGCCGGCGGGCCTTGAAGTAGGCCTGGCCCCATTCGTTCACGATCATCATGTCCAGGACGTTTGCGTTGACCTCTCTGAGCAGGTTTACAATATCCTCCGCCGTCCATCGGTCCAACCACTGACCGTATGGATCTTCCAGCGCAAGATCAAAAACCCTCAGAGGATTCTCGTACCAGCGTTTCATATTGCCTCCGCCTCAATGTGACCCGGAATTTCCCGTTTTCACGTGCAAGGCTCTCTTCTCTGCCGCTCGCCGTAATGTATCCCCTCGCTCCGTTGCGTCATCGGTGAATTGCCAGGGGGTTTTCCAACGAGAACGCGAATTCCACATTCCGAAGTCTTCAGGCTTCCACCTGAGGGAAGAGGAACATGGGGTAGTTCGCGCCGAGCCAGTCCCGCAGCGCGGCAACGGTTTCGTCACTCCAGCCCAGATACGGCGCCCGGACGCGCTGGGAGCCGACCACGCAGCCGCTCGCGACCCCGAGGCCCTTGTCGGAGACCGGATCGCACCTGTCTTCACCCCTGGCCTCGATGAACCTGGAGACTTCGCCGTGGAACTTCGCGGCGAACTGCTGCATCTCGATGGCCTTTCCCCAGCGCTTGTTCGCGGCGTGGTCGTACATGGTAAGCGTGAACTCGGGATTAGTGTAGACGAGCGCGCTGTAGCAGCCGCGCGCGCCGAGCATCATGGCGGACGCCAGCAGGTTCTCCCCGACGAAGTAAGAGAGCTGTGGCGTCATCAGAAGCGCATCCTGAAGCTCCCCGAAGTGCGCCCCGGCGAGGGTGAACTTCACGCCGATAAGCGAGGGGGCGACCTCCAGGACGCGCACGTAGTCGGGGCCCGTCAGGAACCGTTTGGCACGCGGGACGTTGTAGTGCACCAGCGGCAGGTCCGGGCAGGCCGAGTAAAGGTCCTTGAAGAACTGAAGCATCTCCCGGTCGCTGAGTCTCATCCAGTAGGGTATCGTGACCTGCGCGGCGCCGACCTCCGGCTTGCCTGCGACGTATTCGAGATAACGCAGCACATCGCGCGTGTCGTCGGCGTTGCACCCGATCTGCAGCGGCTTGTTGCAGCGCCTGCAGAGGTCGCACTGGATGTCCACCATCCGGCGGAACTCCTCGAACTCGAGGGCGTAGAACTCGCCCGTGCTGCCCGTAGTGTAGATGCCGTGCACGCCGGCGCGGCACAGGCGCTCGGTGTTGGCCACGTACGAGTCGAGGTCGAGGTTGTCCTCCTCGTCCCATGCCATCGTGACCCCGGCCCAGATGCCGTACAACGTATCGGCTGTCAGTCGGCTCATCTTCTCTCTCCTTCCGTGATCTCGCCGAGCTTCAGGACGCGCAGCGCATTGTCCCTCAGGATGAGGCGCTTGTCGCCGTCGCTGATGTCCGCGTTGTCAATGCGGGCCCGCTGCATCGGCGCGAAGTAAAGGGGCGAGTCGGTGCCGTAGAAGATGCGATCGGCCCCTATCTCCCTGACCGCCCATTCGAGCAGGCCGGAGGTGATGGACTTGGCGCTGGAGCTGTCGGTGAAGATGTTGCCGTGGCGACAGCTTTGAATGGCGCGGACCTGGTGCGTCAGATCATCGTCCCAGCCCCAGCCAAGATGCGAGATGATCAGTGTGACTTCGGGAAAGCGGTCTGCGAACGGCACGAAGTCCGCCGGCATGCTGTTCTGACCGCCGCTGTGGGACTCAACTACGGCGCGGCGGTCCGCCGCGAATGTGAACAGCGCCTCACCGTGCTCGGCGATCTTGTATCCGTGCTCTTCGGGGTGAATCTTGATGCCGGCGCACCGCGGGAGCCTCAGCATCTCGTCGGCCTGCTCATAGGTCTCGGGCTTGAGGGGGTCTACAACCACCCACTGGCGCAGTCCTTCGTTCGCCGCCACGACCCGCGCCGCGTCCGCGTTGCCCGACACCGGGTCGTTATCGCACCGTGGCAGCAGCGCTTCCAGCGGCGAGACGATGCTCATGCACGTATTGGCCAGGCGCGCCCGTTTGAGCACAACGCTCTCATCTCCCGAGCAGCGCGCATCGTGGAGTTCAACGTGTGGTTCGCGGCAGGTCGCTGTGACGAAGCATCCGTAGTGGGCATGGACATCAATCGCCTGAACAGGTTCTATCGTCTGCCCTTCTCCTCGCTTTTCGCGTGCTCCAACCCAACACTCAACAGCTTTCCCCGCAAGGCGTTGCGCCCGAAAACGCGGTGGTGGGCCCAGGGGGATTCGAACCTCCAACCAACGGATTATGAGTCCGCTGCTCTGCCGTTGAGCTATGGGCCCACCAGCAATCCGATCCGGTCGCGAAGTATAGGGCATGGTCTCTCGGTGGTCAAGCTACGAAGAGTTGCTCTGGCATGGAGCAGCAGCGCCACAGCCCGTGGGGAAGCCGGCGTTCTCGTCCAAAGCCTGCCGGAGGTCCCAGGTTGTGCGAAGAATGCACGTGAACGGGCAACGTGTATGCCGTATAATCTGTTCGCCACAGGGGATTCTGCCGTGGTAATTCGCGCTCGGAATCCCGAAACGTTCCCTGTGGCTCAGGCGATGGCGAGCCGCACGAGAATTGCAGCATGATTGCCGTTTTCGGCGCTCAAAGACCCGCCGGAGCAAGGAAACGCGCCTTCGCACCAGTGCTCCCCCTTAGTGACGAAAAGAGGCGAGAAGATGGCTGAAGATGACGCAACCTTACTGCGGGAGAAGGCCAAAGAAGCCGACGTGCGATTCGTCAGCATATGGTTCGCGGACA
Organism: Candidatus Brocadiaceae bacterium; assembly: GCA_030615435.1. Taxonomy (GTDB): domain Bacteria; phylum Planctomycetota; class Brocadiia; order SM23-32; family SM23-32; genus JAUWZH01. The sequence goes on from JAUWZH010000238.1 coordinate 3,591, forward strand.
TTCTGGGGTTTCTGAAGAGTTTCGTCACACCCATTGAAGAGATAGACGAGGCCCTGGAAGAGGGTATGGGCTTCGACGGCTCTTCCATAGAGGGATTCGCCCGCATCGAAGAATCAGACATGATCGCCAAACCGGACCCTTCGACCTTTCAGATTGTCCCCTGGGAGCCGAAGGAAGGCGGGGCCACGGCAAGGATGTTCGCGGACATCCTCAACCCGGACGGAACCCATTACGAGGGCGACCCAAGATGGGTCTTGAAGAGGAACCTGAAGAAGGCAGAAGAGATGGGTTTCAGGTACTTCGTGGGGCCGGAACTTGAACATTTCTACTTCAGGACCTCCGAGCCCACAACGGAGATTCTCGACAGGGGGGGGTACTTCGACCTCCTCCCTCCCGACATCGGCTCGCGCCTCAGGCGCGAGACCGTGTTGACGCTCAATAAGATGGGCATACAGATAGAGTACGCGCACCACGAGGTCGCCCCCAGCCAGCACGAGATAGCCTTCAAATACACCGATGCCCTCAGCATGGCGGACAACGTGATGACCTACCGCCTGGTGGTGAAAGAGGTGGCTCAGCACCACGGCGCGTACGCCACGTTCATGCCTAAACCACTCTTCGGCGAGAACGGGAGCGGAATGCACACTCATCAGTCCTTGTTCCGGGGAGAGCGGAACGCCTTTTTCGATCCCGAGGACCGCTATCAGCTTTCGAAGATCGGCAGGAGTTACGTGGCGGGCCTGCTGAGGCATTCGCGCGAGATCACCGCCGTCACGAACCAGTGGGTTAATTCCTACAAGA
>JAUWZH010000283.1 GCA_030615435.1 Candidatus Brocadiaceae bacterium
TGCCCTCAAGCGCGAATACGGCGGGGATATCACCTTCTGCGGGGGCATCTCAACGCAGAAGACGTTGCCCTACGGAACCCCGGACGAAGTCAAGGACGAAGTGCGTCGTGTCCTGGACGTCATGGCAAGAGACGGCGGCTATATCCTCGAACCGGGCATCACGGTTCAGGCCGACGTTCCGCCGGAGAACATCCTCGCCCTTGTGGAGGCCCGCCGGGGCTGAGGCCGGATCCCCCCGGTTCGGACAATGCCGCAAAGGGATGATATCAGCCAGAGAGGGGCCGAGCGTCTATGTTGCCGAGCGGGCAGCGTTCGATGCACAGGCCGCAGCCGGTGCACTCCTCTTCGTCCACGCGGAAGGTGAAGCCGTCGGGTTTGACCGCATCGTAGGGGCAGATGCGGAGGCACAGCTCGCACCCTGCCCCGCATCCGCAGCGCAGACAGCGCTGCGCTTCCAGCACGGCCTGCTCTGCGGTGAGCGTCCGTTCGATCTCTTCGAAGTCGCGGGCGCGCTCCTCCGGATCCCTGAGTGGGGTCTCAACACGCGGGGCCGTCTCGCGCTCGGCGTTGCGCGCACGGACGAGTCCCCTGTCCACCACGCGGGACTCGCCCCAGCGCCGCGCGGCACCTTCGACACCCTTGCCGGCGAGATAGCTGTCCACGGCGAGGGCGACCTTGCGCCCCGAAGCGACGGCCTCGATGATCATCCCCGTCCGGCCGGTGACGTCTCCCGCCGCGAAGACGCCGGGACGGGAAGTGGTCCCGAACTCATCCTGCGTCGCTATTGTCCCTTCGGCCGAGACCTCGATGCCGTCCCCCCCGCTGAGCGCGGTCTCGTCGGGACGCTGGCTCACGGCCACCACAATCTGGTCCACCCCCAGGACGTATTCGATGTCCTCCAGGGGGAGCGGTGCGCGCCTTTCGCCGGCCTGGGCGCAGTCGAGATAGCCGCCGCGAACGCGGAGGCCTGCCACGTGCCCGCCCTCGGTTTCGACCCGCACGGGCATGGCCATGGTGATGAGGCGCACGCCTTCTTCTTCGACCTGTTGGACATGTTCGGCGCCGATGGGCATTTCAGTCCGCGAGCGGCGGTAGAGCAGGTAGACCTCTTCTGCTCCGGCCCGCAGGGCGCAGCCCGCCGCGTCGAGGGCGCTGCCGCCCCCTCCTATCACGGCCACGCGCCGCCCTACCTCGCCGGATCCGCTGGAGGCCATCTGCCTCAGGAACTCCATCGCCCCGACCACGCCCGAGGCCTCCTCCCCAGAGACGCCGAGCCGGGTGCTCTGCCCCCCGCCGAAGGCGAGCACCACGGCATCGTGCCGGCCGGTCAGGTCGCCGAGCGAGAAGTCCCGGCCCAGGCGCTCCCCGCAACGGATTTCCACCCCCATGCGCTCGACGAACGCGATTTCTTCCTCCACGATGCCGCGTGGCAGCCGGTAGATGGGGATGGCCTGGCGCAGCATCCCGCCGGGGGACTCGGCCGCCTCAAAGACCGTCACCGAGTGCCCGAATCGGGCCAGGTCGTGCGCGGCGGTCAGCCCGGCCGGCCCGGCCCCCACCACGGCGAGCCTCTTGCCGGTCGGCTCGGCCTTCTCGATGGGCGCCTCGCTCGGCGGGGCGTTCTCGCGGCCCCACTCCATGACGAAGCGCTTCAGGGTGCGGATGGCGATCGGCTCGTCCAGGTCTCCGCGCGCGCACTCGTCTTCGCAGGGATGGTAGCAGACCCACGCGCAGACGCTCTGGAAGGGGTTGGCGGAGCGGATGGCCTCCAGCGCTCCGACGAAATCGCCCCGCGCGATGCGGTCCACGTATGCCTGCACCGGGACGTGCGCAGGGCAGGCGTGCACGCACGGGGCGTGAGTCTCGGGGTGGATGATGGCCGTGAACTTCCGGGTGCGGTCCACCTCCTCGGTGCCCACGATCTTCTGAGCCGCCCTGCCGCGAAAGGAGGCAAGGTCGTGGTAACCCTTCCGGTCCATCCAGTGCTCCAGCCCGCGCAGGATCTCCCTGATGACCTCATAGCCGTTCAGCACGACCGCGCTGCAGACCTGCACGACCTGCGCGCCGGCGAGGATGTACTTCACGGCGTCCAGGCCGGTTGTCACGCCGCCGGAGCCGGCGATCTCGATCCCCAGTTTCGGGGCGATCTCGCTGATCCAGCGCAGCGGGTACTGGATGGCCCACGGGCCGCCGTGTCCGGCATAGCCGCCGTGCATGACGGGAGACTCGCTCTCGGTGTCGATCTCCAGGCCTGTCATGCGGTTGAAGATGGTGACGGCATTGACGCCGATCTCCTGGAGGCGGTTGACGACGCCGATCGGGCTGGTGAGCGCGGGACTGATCTTGGCGACCAGCGGCAACTCTACGGCCTCGCGCACGGCGGCGACGGCCTTGAAAATGGTCTCCTCGACCGCCCCGCCGCGGAACGTAATGGAGCCGTGAGGGCAAGAGGTGTTGAGCTCGATGGCGTCCGCGCCGGCGTCGGCGACCTTGCGGGCGGCCTCCACCCAGCCCTCCAGGGTGATGCAGTTGATGCTTGGCAGGATCTTTATGTCCAGCTCCGCCTTCGCCCGGGCGACCTCCTCGGCGTAGCGGTCTATGTCCCACTCGCTCGCCTGCTCGTAGGAGAAGAAGGTGAAGGTCTTCTCCCGGCCCATGTCGTGGTGAATGAGGTGGTAGCGGGGGGAGGGGTCCTTGCGGCAGACCTCCTGTTCGAAGTAGCTCTTGATCACCACGGCGGCGGCGCCGCTCTCCTGGCAGCGGCGCATTTTTTCTACGGTTTCCGTGATGCCGGCAGAGGAGACCACGATGGGGTTGTTCAGTTCGAGGCCGGCGAATTCGGTCTTCAGGTCAACCATTGTCGCGGTTCTTGTCTTCTCTAGCCTCTTCCATCAGCACAACCGCGTGGGCCTCGATGGCCTCGCCTCGCCCCACGGGGCCGAGACCTTCGGCGGTGCGTGCCTTTACGCTCACGCTGCTTGCCGCTATGCCAAGGATTGCGGCTATCCTGCAGCGCATTTGCGCCTTTGCCGCGCTCAATTTCGGCCTCTGCGCCACTACGTTCACGTCCACGTTGTGCACCCGCATGGAGCGCCCGGCGGCCATTTCAACGACGGCCGAGAGGATGTCCGCGCTGTCGGCGTCGCGCCACTCATCGGAGCTGTCGGGGAAGTGATCTCCGAGGTCTCCGAGCGCCGCCGCCCCCAGGATGGCATCGGCGATGGCGTGCAGCACCGCATCGCCGTCACTGTGTCCGACCAGGCCGAGCGGACCGGGCAGTTCCACCCCGCCGAGCATCAGCCGCCGCCCTTCCTTCAGGCGGTGGATGTCATAACCGATGCCGATTCGCATTGAAGAAGGCCCCCAGGAGATGAACAACGTGCGCGCAGGCCCACAGCCTGCGCGCACGTTGCCAAAGATCCGATAGTAAGGCCCCACCGCCCTCCCGGACGAGGCTGACGAGCCATGCGAGGGACAGGGATGACGCGGAGCCGGAACTCTCCAGGCGCCTCGGCCGGCCGGTCTCCGCTTACAAGCCCCAGGTTGGTGCCGGGAACAATTCGT
>JAUWZH010000035.1 GCA_030615435.1 Candidatus Brocadiaceae bacterium
GCCATGATAGTGGCAGGCGCCGTGGGCTCTTCGGACGTCGCCGACAACAGCCTGACGGCTGCCGACCTGGGAGCGAACTGTGTCGGAGCCTCCGAACTCGCCAACGGGGCCGTGGACACCGCCGCGATCCAGAACGACGCCGTCACCGCCGCCAAGATCGCCGACGGCGCAGCCCTGAGCGACGTCCTGAACAACGACGGCTCGGGCTCCGGCCTGGACGCCGATAAGCTCGATGGCAAGCATGCCAGCGCCTTCTGGCAGCTCGATGGCAACGGCGGGACGACGCCCGGCACCGATTTCATCGGCACCACCGACAGCAAAGACCTCGTCTTCAAGACCAATGGCACCGAGGCGGTGCGGATCGAGTCCGACGGGGACCTGAAGGTCACCGGGAAGATACTGCCCGAGGGAGGAATCGAGACCTCCAGCGTCATCACCATCAAGAGCACCGGCAACAAGGTGGAGATTCTCGCCGGCACGTGCAAGATCGTCATTGACCCGACCGGCGGGATCACCATAAAGAGCAGTTCAAAGGTGAAGATCGAGAGCGCCACGGACCTCGAACTGAAGGCGGGCGGCACTTTGAAGCTCAGCGGCACGAGCGTGGACATCAAGTCGTCTGCCAATACCACGATCAAGGCAGGCACGAGCGTGGACATCAACTCGTCTGCCAATACCACGATCAAGGCAGGCGCGATAGTGGACGTGGATGGCACTCTGATTACACTCAACTAGCCTGGGAGAATGCTGAGATGAAGTGCTTCTGGATTTTACTCTGCACATGCGTGCTGGTTGGGTTGCTGGCGGCCCGCGTGTCGAGCGGAGCCGCGGCTGCTCGGGTGGGCGATATGCACATCTGTCCGGCCGTCACACCGAGCGTGCCGCCGATACCCCACATTGGCGGGCCGATCCTGCCGCCGTGCTGCCCGACCGTGCTCATCGTCGGGGCGGCGGCCGCGAGAGCGGGCGACAACGCCCTGTGCGTCGGTGCCATTGACACGATCGCCTGGGGCTCACCCACGGTGCTCATCGGTGGGCTGCCGGCGGCGAGGTTTGGCGATCCAACGGTCCATGGAGGCGTGATCACGCAGGGCTGTGCCACGGTCCTGATCGGGCCGTAGTCGGTGAGACTGCCGGCCCACGTCAGACTATACGTCTCCGGAACAACGAGAGGGCCAAACGGTGCTCAGGGGACATGCCGCGCTTGATTGTGGTGAGTCCGGCGGGCCGAGGCTCCGTCGAGCGGCATTTCGCCGGCTGAAACGACCTCTGCAGTGCCACAAGCCCTATCTTGTTGCCCGGTTCTGGGGGAGCAGCGCCAGCACGCTGCTACCCTCAGGACTTGCTTTGGCTGCACTCTCCGTGCCGCCGGCTCCGCCCATGCTCCTTGTCTGAGCGAAGCGCTCGTTGCGACGACTCTCGCAGTGACCAAACGCCCTCGTTATTCCTGAATGACGAAGCAGACCGGAGGCGGAAGGGTGACAGTATATTGGTCCTGGTCGTGCCCGACCTCGGCCCTTCCCAGTCGCGAGGACGCTCTGTCTCGAAGCGCCGACTCCCGTGACAGTTTCTTGCGCACTGCCGATAGGGCGCGCTCAAAGTCGCGGCAAAGAGCAGCCGTATTGATGAAAATCCGCAAACCATCCGGCGAATCCGTAACTTCGAGATGCTTAAAGCTCATTTCGTGATTTTCGGCTGCTGACAAATATGCTGCGACGTTCAGGGCATTGTGAATCAGCGAGTTCCTTATCCCCCATAACAGATCCCTGTGACAGGTGTAAGCAGGCCCAGGTAGTGGAGTGCCCACTTGAATCGTGGGCCGGGGCACTTGGATGCTATCCTGTCATCTCGGTGGAGGAGTCTTCCCAAACCGTCAATACCGGCGAACAGAAGCATCACAGCGGCGAAGCACGAACCGCCCACCCTACCCTTGTCAATGTGCGCGAGCACATGTTCCTCTATCTCCTTAAGATAGAGATCAACGAGAGTTCCCACGTTCTGACCCTCGTCCATATCTCAGCCTCCTTGCAAGAACCTCAAAGCACGTACTTCCTATTCATCGCTGCTCAGCGGTCTCTGCCGATCCAACGAGCCGTCGTCGCGGCTCATTATTCGCACACTTCCTCTTGGTCTCCCTCGCTGGCGATACCTGTCACGTGCCGAACAAGAAGCTGCAGTCCATCCAAGAGGATACATGTTTCCGCGGACTCGTCGCGCACGTTCAGGATTACGTCAATCGCGTTGTTGCCTCTCTTGACCTGAGCAGGATCCAATTGGCATTCCAGCCAATGATCTGCCGGAGCCGTCCGCAGAGCGCCATCAGGCTTAAGGTTGTCAAGAATTACCGCCGTCTCACTCTGACGGCCGGTAGAGTATCTTGATGGCTTCTTTGCGGCGGAGCAGTTCGGTGCCTTCGGCAAAGCGCGACAGGGGAAGCTCACGGCTGACCAGCGGGCTGAGCTTCAGGCGGCCATCCAGAATCCGCTCCATGGCATACTCGGCGGCTTCCCTGCGATGATGCCCCGCGCCGTACAGGGTCAGGTGACGATGCCGGATCGTGTATTCGTAAGCGCCGTGCTCGACGCCGAAAAGCGAGACCCACTTTCCCGCGACGTCCATCTGAAACTGCACGGAGTCGCTTACGCCGCTGCAGTCAATGGATGCATCCACGCAGGCCCCTCGCGCCTGCCGTAGGAACGCCCTGGCTTCCTCGGAGACAGGGTCCAGACAGCAGTCCGCGCCGAGCTCGAGCGCCAGGTCCCTCCGCCCCTCCAACGGGTCGAATCCAATGATCCGGCCCGCACCCGCGGCCCGTGCCAACTGAACGGCAACAAGCCCTGCGCCGCCAAGCCCTCCGACCGAGAAGCGCAGGCCGGTTATGTCCGGCATGTCCAGAAAGCAGACAGACACGCACATCGCCAGCTCCAGCGATGCAATCGCCTCGTCGGGCAGATCGTCAGGCACGGGCAGAACATCTGAGGCAGGCACGGCGGCGTACTCAGCATAGCAACCCCAACGGCCCTCCCGCGTGGACAGCCACGTAGCGACCCTCTGACCGGGCGCAAGATCTTCAACCCCCTCCCCTATTTCCTCCACGACGCCGCACATCTCGTGCCCTTCCCTGCCCGGCAGGATGGGGTACTTCGGATAGCCAGGACGCTGAAGGAGATCAGCCCCGGCCATGAACGCCATGTCCCAGTGAGGACAGGACGTAATGGCCTGCACCCGCACCAGCAGCTCGCCTGCGCCCGGCGAGGGACGGTCCAACTCGACCAGCTCTGCGCGGCCGGGCTCGAGTATCTGAAGTGCCTTCATCGCTGTCTCCAGTCAATCACCATTCCGAGGAAATGCTCGCTACGGCGGAGCAGCAGGCCGAACGCTTTCTGATAATCGCGCAGAGCGAAACGGTGGGTTATCTTTCCTGCCACGTCAATCTGGTCGGAAGCGACCAAGGCGAGGGTAGCTTCAAGCCGTTCGGGTTGCGAGCCGCCCGGCATGTGGAGTGTGGTCTCTTTCGGGGCGAGCTTGATGTAATCAATCAAGTTTCGGCCCCGCACGTAGAACCCCCCCGCAACAAGGTGGCCCCCATGGCACAGCAGGTCCATGTCCCTGTGCAGTGAGTCGGTGCCGGTGAGGGTGTCCACTATCACAGGGAATCCGCCAGGGCAGAACTCGGCGGCGGCCTCCTCGAACGGCTCCCGAAGCGTATTGACGCATCGGCTCTCTCCGCGCAGCCGACAGCATGCCATGCGCTCGTCGTGGTGTCCCGCCAGAAGCACTTCCGCGCCACGCAACTGGAGCACCTCCGCCGTCCACTGGCCGACAAGCCCGTCGCCTACGACCAGCGCTTTCGTCCCCGGCCCGACGGGCGGACGCGAGGCATGGTTGTAGCCGACCTGCGTCAGGACAAGCCCGCTGGCAAGGACCGGATCGAGGCCCGGTGGGAGCTTCAGAACCTGATCCTGCCCCTGGATCGAGGGGCGCAGGTGGCCACCGCGTGGAAACTCGTCGAGCCCCGTGGCCCCCACGCGACAGAAAACCCAATCGCCTTTCTTCAGGCCTGTCACCTCCCGGCCCACCTCGGCCACCACGCCCACCTTCTGATAGCCGCCGATCTGTGGAAAAGGAGGGGCCTCGGTCGGATAGCCGGGGGCGCGCCCGTAGAGGCGCTCGCCCATCAGCACCGAGCGCTCCGTGCCCGGAGAAATCATGCTGTGGCGCGTGTCCACCACGACATCGCGAGGGCCGGGGTCGGGGAGCTCCAGGTCCCACAGCTCCACCTTGCCCGGCTCAACGTTGACGATTCCCTGTCCTTTCACCGCACTTTCCTCCCCGCACACGGGCGTATCAATGCCCGCAGCAATGGGTTGCCTCATCGGCTCTCGGAACGCCTTTTCTCCGTGCGATCTCAGAAGGCGCAACGCGAAGCGGCGGGCTATAACGACCGCTCCCAAATCATATGGCCCCCCGTGCTATTGTCAACGAGAAAGCCAGGCTTTCCGGAATGACCTCGGGGAAATCCTACTATTCACGACGAGGGGTTCGCGCTACACTGCTGCCGAAGCCGCGAGGGCCTGCGCCGCGGGAAGGCGGACCTAAAGACCATCATCCCAGGGAGGAAAGCATGCTGATCACAAAGGCCGAGACAGGACGACTCCACTCGCCGGAGATGGGAATGGACTTCGCCGACAGACCTTATCACTACGCCCTTTCGGGCAGGGTCGGCGCTGGCGCCCTGGTTTCTGACTGCGGGCTGGCAGAGAAAGCCTGCCAGGAACACGGGGGCAAAACGACTGTCACGGGGCGCTTTGCGAACACGGGCATTGAACTCTTGCAGGTATTCCGTCCGGTCGGGGAGCACCTGGAGGAGACGATATCACTGAAGAACCCCAACGCGGAACCGGTGACTCTGAGTCGCCTCGAACTCGGCTTCGTCGCGGAAATCGGCCATCGCACCGGCTGGCGGCTCTGTGCGATTCCCTTCCGGGTTCAACTGGACGGAAGCGTTCACGACTACTCGAACGACGATCTCATCCAGGGCGAGTTCAGCAACGCGACCTACACCGACACGACGCGGCCCGAACCCCCGCTGGCAGATGAGGGGTGCCTGCGTTCGGAAGCCTGGGCGTGGGGCACGGGCGAGCGCGGCCTCGTCGTTATCAAGTACAACCCGGAGGACATTGAACTCTCGGTAGCTTGCCCGTGGGAAGAGGAAGGCGAACGGCTGCTGCGCTTCGGCGGAGCCGGCTTCAGCCTCTACGGCGAACCTTCCAGCGCCCGCCGCCTGGAGCCGGGACAGCAGGTTGCCTTCGGAAAGACCATCTACGCACCGTACGAAGGCGGCCTGAACCGAGCCTTCCTGTGCTATCGCGACTTCCTCGACTCCCAGGGACACACGTTCCCGGAAGACTACAATCCGCCCGTGAACTGGAACGAGCTGTACGACGTCGGCTGGTATCATTCCGACGCGGAGCAACTGAAGAAGAACTACACGCGGGAGGCGCTCCTGCGAGAGGCTGAAAAGGCCCGGGCGTGCGGCTGCGAGCTGCTGTATCTGGACCCCGGGTGGGAGGTGGCCGAAGGCACCACGCTCTGGGACGAATCGCGGCTGGGAACCGTCGCCGAGATGGTCCAAACGCTCAAGGAGCAATACGGGCTCGATCTCGGCTACCGCACGGTCGTGCATTGTTACACCGACTACTGGCCGCACGAGTATCTGGTCAGGCATCCCGATCGGGAGCCGGGACCCGTCCCGTGGTACGGGGCGTCGCTCTGGGAGGTGTGCCTGTGCAACCGCAAGTTCTGGCAGGAGAAGCTCGAACGGATTCTCAGGATATCCCGACACGGCATTCGGTTCATGATGTTCGACGAGATGGACTGGCGAGGTCCCTGTTATGACCCCACGCACGGTCACCCGGTGCCAACGACGCCGTTGGATCACGTGCGCGCCGGGTACAGTCTCTGCGAAGAAGTCCGCCGGCAATGCCCGGGGCTGGTAGCAGAGGCGCACGACCCCGTCTGGCCGTGGTCTACCTCGATCTATACCCCTACGTATTTCGGACAGGGCTTCGGGGAAAGGGGCTCTTACGACGAGAACTGGGGCTTCGAGTACATGTGGAACTGCATCGAGGATTTGAAATCCGGCCGGGCCCTGGCGCTCTACTATTACAATCTCGGCTGCAACATCCCGCTCTACCTGCACATCACCATGTCGGCGGACAACGACAACGCCGTGTTCTTCTGGTGGGCGGCCTCCACGGTCAGACACCTTGGAATCGGCGGCAAGTATGGCCACGAGTCCGTGCAGGACGACGTAAACATGGCGTTGCCGGAACACGACCCGGAGCAGCGCTTCGCCCTTTACCAAGAGCAGATGAGGCTCTACAAGCGACTCAAGCCTTACTTCGTCAGAGGGACGTTTCACGGGCTGGCGGAGCATATCCACCTGCACACCCTTCCGGAGGCAGAGGGCGGGGTCGTCGTCGCCTTCAATCTCACCGAGGGCGAGCAGGAGCTTCAGTTCCGCGTTCGCCAGGACCTGCTCAACGGCGGCCGGGACATGGTCGTGGAAGGTGCGGAGGCGGAGTGGATAGAGGAGGGACTGGACCTGCGACTCAAGCTCGGGGCGATGTGCCCGGCAGTGATACGCATCGGCGATGCCGCGCGGCGCTGAGCGGCCTCGGCCGGCGGGCGACACAAGCCGAGAGGAGACGCCACCGGACATCATAAAGATCACCGGGATCAAGACGTACAAGTTCAGTATCCCTGCGGGCCAGCCAACGCGCGATCCGCACACGGGCCATCTGCTCGGCAGCACCTCCAAGGCGTGCCTGTTTCTCAAGATCGAGACCGACGCGGGCATCAGCGGCTGGGGCGAGGGGACCGGAGAATGGCTGGTTCCGTCCGTCGAGGCGACTTTACACGAATGGTCATCCCTGCTCGTAGGTCAGGACCCGCAGCGAGTCGTCGCACTGAGCGAGGACATCACCGACCGTTTGCCCTGGAAAGGCGGGCCCGTGCTCGGCACGGCGATCGCGGCGATCAACGTGGCGCTTTACGTCAATCGCCCCCTTGCGGTCGTACTCTCAGTTATCCCTCCTGTGCCCCGGGTGCGCCCTCAACACCCCCTCTTGGCCCCACATGCCCCGGGACTCTCGGCCGAAAACGGTCTGTAGGTCAACAGACCATCGTCGGCCCGCTCCAACGACGAACGCTCACCTTCCTACGGCTTCTTTCTCAAGAGCTCCTTCGATGAACGCCTCGGTCATGCGGTAGCCTTCGTCATCGGTGTATTGCTTGGGCGGATGCTTCATGAAGTACGCCGACGGCGCCGACAGGACGCCGCCCTGGCCCCTTTCCAGCGCCAGTTTGCAGCAGCGGATAGCATCGATGGCGACGCCGGCGGAGTTGGGTGAATCCTCCACCGACAGGCGCAGCTCCAGATTCATCGGGACGTCGCCAAACAGCTTGCCTTCCATGCGGATGAAGCACACCTTGTTGTCTTTTTGCCAGGGGACGTAGTCGCTGGGTCCGATGTGGATGTTCTCGTCGTCCAGCCGCTCTGCAGCGACTGACTGCACGGCTTCCGTTTTCGATTCCTTCTTGGACAGGAGCCGGCTGCGATCGAGCATATTGAGGAAATCGGTGTTGCCCCCGGTGTTGAGCTGGTAGGTGCGCTCCAACTTGACGCCGCGTTTCCTGAACAAGTCGGTCAGGGTGCGGTGGGTAATGGTGGCGCCGAGCTGCGCCTTCACGTCGTCACCAATGATGGGCAGGTTCTTCTGCTCAAACCGCCTTGCCCAGTCAGGGTCGCTCGCGATGAACACGGGCATGTTGTTGATGAACGCGACCCCCGCTTGCAGGGCGCATTCCGCATAGAACCTGGTGGCCTTCTCAGAACCCACCGGCAGGTAGTTGAGCAGAATCTCAGTCCCTGCCTCTCTGAGGATCCGGACAATCTCCTCCATGCCCGGTTCAGGTTCGTCTGCCAACACGAAGGTAAATTTGTCATCGTAGTTCGGCATATGGTCGGCGAAGCCATCCAGGACCTGGCCCATGCGCACTATTGTGCAACTCTTCGCGAGCTCATCGCAAAATACCGCGGTGCAGTTTGGCGGAGCGAAGATGGCCTCGGCCACATCTATGCCGACCTTCCGCTTGTCGATGTCGAACGCGCTCACGACTTCGATGTCAAACGGGCGATAGCTGCCGATCTCCCAGTGCATGAGCCCGATGGCATCCTTCTCATCTCTATGCCGGTAGTAGCGGATCCCCTGGATCAACGAGCTCGCGCAATTCCCAATCCCCACGATGCCGACCTTAATCGTACCCATCCATAATCCCTCCTAACACAGTGTGACGTGGTTTCATGCTCCAACACTGCCGGCCCGGTCTGCTGCCCGCATGTGCTTTATCGCTCTCGACGCGTAGACCACCGCCGTGACTAAAGCGTGGAAGAAGATGAATATGAGCGAGTACAAAGGCGCACCGAGCAGGATGCTAACGAGAATCGGGATGTTGTACAGATTCCTCCTGCCGGCCACCCGTCTGAAAGCCCTCTCGAACAGGCCCGAGTCGTCAAGGCTTCTACCCATTGCCTTCCCGAACTGGTCGTACGTATGCCGGTAGAAAGCGACAAACAAAATGATCCCAAGGCAATATATCAGGCCCACCGCCTCGCCCGTTGATCTGTAAAGGTAAAGCGCCAGCGCAATGAACCAGGAGAACTCGAAGAGCAGGTCAAAGGAGTGCTCCAGCAGGCCAATCCTGCTTGTTTGATTCCTTACCCTGGCCAGCTTCCCGTCAAGGCCATCCATAATGCCCACAACGAAGGTCAGGATGGAAGCGGGCAGCAAGTGGCCAAAGAAGAAAAGGGCCGTAACCGCATAGGCAACTACGTTTACGAGCACTGTGACCTGGTTGGCAGTGATCTTCAGCTCTGCAAGATGATAGACCAGCCTGTTCTCGATAGGCGTATGGACATAGTAGGCCAGGAAATCTGAAGCGCCTTTGCTTGACGTTTCCACGAGCAATCGCTTTGCACGCCGCAGGTCCGCTTCCGTGTCTATATCAATCCACCAGGGCGGAACATCGCGGCGCAGCTTCGGCACGTAACACTCCATCGCGGTGATGTCGAAGACGTCCGCATCCCCGGCCACGGACGCCTGCCGTATGCAGTCTGAAAGCTCAACCTTACCGTCGTCCGCCGCCTGGCAAGCGTAGGAGAGAACCTCGGGTGAGCAGAGGAAGATCCCCATGTCCACGCAGTTGCCTTCGACATGCTTACCTATGTCGACAATCCGTCCTCCCTCTTCCAGGACCTTCGTGTCATCCTGAGTTCCTTCCCTCCTGTCGACAGCAAGCCTCACGGACCCATCCAGCCCCGCATCAATGAGAGCTGCCAGTATCCTCGCATCGCACAGGTGGTCTGACATCAGCAGCAGGAACCGTTCTTTCAGACAGTCGCTGGCAGCCAGCAGAGAGTACAGGTTGCCCTTCTCCCACTGCTGATTCTCAATACAGTCGATTCTCATGCCGTCGAGGTCCTGACCGGCCTGCTGAGCGATCTGCTCTCCGAGGTATCCCGTGACTATGTAGGTCTGCTCGACCCCAACGCTCCTGAGGTTCTGAAGGATCCTGGAGAGGATCGGCACGCCGGCCAGCGGGACCAGGCACTTGGGCCTGTCGCTGGTCAGCCTGGACAGTCTCGTCCCCCTGCCTGCTGCCAGAATCAGCGCTTTGGGCGTTCCAACAGGGCTGTCCATGTCTGGGCCAGGAGCCTCGCTTAGTGTACCGGCAGCCAGGAGTTAGAGGCGCAGGAGAAGGGGCGGAAAGCCGCCGGACCGCTTGGGACGAGCATACATGATAGCAGATCGTGCCCGAATTGCAAGGAGTTCCGCGTGGACGGAGACTCCCCGTGTTCGGCCTTCCGAAGCGGTGGGCGCCCACAGGGAGCCCTACGGCAACAGGGCCCCTTGCCCTCAAGCCCTGAGCCTGAGAGCCAAGCGGATGCACCGGCTGATAGACCCCAGGGCATCCATTGGTTTGGAGTTGCGTGGCTGGGCCCCGATATCGTTTCCCGACACTTTGCCGTTTCCTCCGGCAAGTAGACCGAGGGGCGGCCTCGTCCGCCCGCTACCTTGGTCCATCCGCAGTGCTACTTGCGCAGCTCGGCGAACCGCTGCCTGCGAGATGCTCCCGGAACCTGCTGAAAAGCCCTCAGCTGCTTCCGATGGTCGGGCAGCCGAACGATTGGGCGCAGGGAGCGCTGGGTGATTGCTGGCTTCCCAGCGGTCTTGGACATGGAGAGGATGCGGTCCTGGATGGGAGGGGCGAGGTGGAGAAGGGGCATGATCTGGCTGACTCGGGCGCGGGTGAGGCCCTCGCGGCGGGCGATGGCGGCCTGGTTTTCAACCTCGCCGGTGTCGAGCTGGCGTTGCCATTCCTGGGCCTTGCGCAGGTACTTGGCGGCATGTCATAGTGACGACGTGGGCGCTGTTCGTGTGCCGACGGTCCGGATTCTCCGGCCAGATCAGCTCACCACCAGGTCCTTCCGCTCTTCTCGCCACGCACGCCCGTCTTCGAGCCCTGCACGATCTCAAGCGACTTGTCCACCAGGTATTCGAGCACACGCTGTTTCTGCCCCATGTCCCCGCCGAGATAGTCGAGCATCCGGCCCGGAAAACTCGTGCGGAGCAGCTCTTCTATCTTCCGGGTCACGGACAGAACGGCCTCGTGTGCCCCGTCAATTGCCGAGGCCTTGACGGACGGCTCGCCCGCGAGCAGGCGCTGAGCGATGGCGTAGAGCTCGTAGTAACGCTGGGCGCCCTCCGCATAGAGCGCTCCGATCTCGAAGCTCTTCGCTTCCCACTGCACGTCGGCTTTTGTTCGCTCGGGTGGGCCTGCATCAAGGGCAGCGTGCGCGGCGGCCGATGCCTTCAACGTCACCTCCTTCACGCGGAGCCACCTCTGCGCCACGCGCGCCGCTTCCTCCTCAGGCAGGTCATCACCCCAGCGATGGAACGGCGGAGCGCTCGGATTGCCGAACGCTTCGAAGCTCTTCGTCGTAATATGTGCCACCGGCGGCAGGCCTTCGCTCGTGCGCAGAACAAAGACCTCTCGCATGTGTGGGCCGGCTCTCTCTCCGTACAGCTCTTCGCACGCGTGGCCGAGGAACCCCTCGGCGCCGAAAATGCCCTCCGGCCGCTCCTTGAGGTCGCGATACCCCTCGAACCGCTTCTTGCACTCGGCGAACCCCCCTGGCAGAGTGGTCTGCGAAGCATTCCAGGCGAACTCGGCGTTTAGAAGCTGGAGGGGCTCCTGGTAGGCGGTTCCTGAGCTGTTCATCAGCACGGTGGCGCCCTGGTAGAACCCGCTCAACGTCGGGGCGGCGCTGAACAGATGGTCATTGAAGAACCCGTCGCATCCGTGGAAGAGGATCGCACAGATGCCGTGCCCCTGTCCCTGCTGGTGCAACACCTCGGCCATCTGCTTCAGGCGCCGCCGCGAGCTGCGGTGTCGCGTCAAGTGCTCGCGTGTGCCGAAGCAGACGTTGGCCACGTTCCTCATGCAGCGGCTCACGGCAGCGAAGTACTGCAGGTTTCGATCCCATTCCTCGTCCGGGGTCTCGTACCCTCCGTAGGCGGGGCTGACGTGCACGAGGAAGCAGTCGCGGGCGGCTCTGTACCCTGCCTCCTCGTCCTCGACGCCGAACACTGCGTCAGTGAGCGAATCGTAGTGGTGCGCGTAAGCCCCCGCAGCGCCATCCGGCGCCAACGGGTCGTCGTTCGGCCAGCGCTCCCGGCAGCGAGCACATCGCTGCTGCCAGCTCAGCCCCAAGTTCGTGAAGTCGTCAATGTCCAAGTTGTGGATGTATAGCGCGCCGGGATGCACGCTGCGCACGAACCGGCCAAGTTCCTGCTGCTTCAGCCTCATCAGGGCGTCATTGGAGATGCACGTACCCATGAAGCGGGATTGACCGCGGCCGCGCACAGGGTGACCGCAGCACGCGTAGCGTTCGCCCCTCGGGTACGCAACGCGATTCTCGAATATCTGCCCGCCGTAGAGCCGTCCCATACCGTAGCCGGAGCCGTAGCCGCTATACATCAAGTGGATGCCGAGCCCTCGTGCATAGGCGTTGAGCTCGCGCATCATCGCTCCGTAGCCGGGGAATCTTTCAGCGTTCCACCCCATCCCATCGAGGAGTATCACGTTGAGCTTGTGATCGGCCGACCACTGAAGCTTGTCCTTCGCGCGGCGCAGGAAAGCCTCCTTGCCGTCGCCCCGGTCGTATGACCAGCAGCCGATCTCACTCCAGATCAGCCAGTCGTTCAGGCGGTACTGGAAATCCGGCCAGTCCACGATTTCGGCCTCTTGCACGCGCTCCTCTCCCTGCGAGGGCACGCGAAGTTGACGAAGCGTCGCCTCCGCATATCTCAAGCCCTGCCGGGCCGTCGCGCCACAGATCACCCGCCCGGATGGCCCTCCCTCGACCGCCAGGAAGTATGCCTGTTCTCCACACGGACCTCCGAAGCGCTCGCGCTCTTGCGGCTTCAGGCGCTTCTCGAAGTATTCGCGTATCTCCGCCGAATCGGCGACCGTCCCCTTGACGATCCGGCAGGACGAGAGCGGCAGCGAGCCGCCGCCGAAATGAGTCTGCTGTGGTGTGGGAATGATTCTGCTCATGAGGACTCCCTTCCTCGATCCTTCGGAAAACATCTCTCACCGTGGCGCACTGCCGCTCTCAGCAGGCCGACGCCAGCCCTTCCGAGAGCGGCCTCTGGGGAAGCCTACGCCCACTTTTGCTTTCCCGTGGGGCGGCCGCAAACGCCTTACCCCAGGGGGCACCATCTCCCAGCAAATCAACTGGGGACACTTGACTACCAGCTTGCCGTCATTATATTGGAAAGCTAATGAAAAAGAACCTGACAGATGTCATGGACCGCTGGGTGCGGCTGGTGCGCCGGGAGATGCCGCACGAGATCCTGCTGTGCACAGCGGTTCCCCCATCCCCCGCCTTCCAGGCGGCGCTCGACGGGCGCGATCAGACCTGGAAGAACCGGGACTGCCTCTGCAACAGCGACCCCGAATGGGTCGTGCGCCACTGCCAGCTCAACGCGGAGGCGATCAACGCGGTTGAGGACGACACCCTTCCAATCGTTTGCCCGCACCTGCACTTCGGAGAGTCGGTTTGTTCCGGGCTACTGGGGGGGAAGGTACGTTACATCGGCACCGCGAGCCACACCTGCTCCGGCGCGGAGCCCCTTCTGCCGACCTGGGACGGCCTCGACGAACTCAGGCTCGACGACGACAATCCCATCCTCAAACAGGTGCTGAAGATGCTCGAACTTGCGGCGGCCAACAGCAGGCAGGAGTTCTTTCTCACCCACTTCATCTTGATGGACGCCCTGAATCTTGCTGTCGAACTGCGCGGCACGACCCAGGCGTACATTGACCTGATCGTCTGTCCCGATGAGCTTCGCCGGCTGATGGAATTCGGCATCGAGCTCAACGAGTGGTTCTTGCGGCACCAGGAGAACGTCATCCGGCCCCACAACCAGGCGGTCTCGGGCGGCCACCCCATCACAGGCCGAGGGCCGATGTGGGGAGCAATATTCGATAGTGTTGATGCGTACACGCTTTGCCACCCGCAGACGTATCTCGATTTCGGACTTGAATACCAGAGCCGCCTCCTGGAGCGCATCGGCGGTGGGATGATGCACACGCACGGCACGGCTGTCTTTGACCTGCTGCCGCACGTGGCAAAGCTGAAGGGACTGATGGCCACCCAGGTGGGCAACGATCTTCACGGCGGGGAAACATTCCCGATGCTGCCGAAACTCCGCGAGGCCAGAGCCCTGGCGGGGGAGGTTCCATTGGTGAAATTGCGCCTCAGTGCCGAAGAATTCGAGCGGGGCATCCGCGCACGGCTCCTCGTCGGCAATGCGCAGTACGTGGTTCCGTGCGAAACCCCGGATCAGGCGCGCCGGTATATCGAGATGGCGCGCAACTACCGCGCAGTGGATTAGCGCTCTCGCCGGCGCCAGAATCACCGACAACAGGAGCTCTGGACAGCGGCGAAGGACGTCGCGGATGCCCGGCTCGCCACCGTAACGCTCGGTCTGGTCCCGATGAATGGTCAGGACCTGGCCCAACTCAAGGAACACGGGGGGCATGGGCTACTCCGCGAG
>JAUWZH010000175.1 GCA_030615435.1 Candidatus Brocadiaceae bacterium
GCTGCACAAGCAGTTCGACCCCGACGCCAAGCAAGAGGCCGAGTCGGAGGGCCTGGAGCTGGCGCGGGGCCTGCCGGCTTCGCCCGGAGCGGCCGTGGGCAAGATTGCCCTGTCGGCCGACGCAGCCGAAGAGATGGCCGCAGCGGAGGCCGAGCAACCCGACCCGGCGGGCATCATCCTCGTGCGCGAGGAAACCAGCCCCGAGGACATCGGGGGCATGGACGCGGCGGTGGGCATCCTGACCTCGCGCGGCGGCATGACCAGCCACGCCGCCGTGGTCGCCCGCGGCATGGGCAAGTGCTGCGTGGCCGGCTGCAGCGGGGTGGCGCCCGACGAGCAGTTCAGGACCGTCACCATCGCTGGCCGCCGGTTCAACGAAGGCGATGTCATCTCGCTGGACGGCACCACCGGCCAGGTCTTCGACGGTGCGATCGAGCTGGTCGAAGCGAAGCTCAGCGGTGCGTTCGGCACTCTCATCGAATGGGCCGACCAATACCGGATGATGGGCGTGCGGACCAATGCCGACACGCCCCATGACGCCCGCCAGGCGCTTGAGTTCGGCGCGGAAGGCATCGGGCTGTGCCGCACCGAGCACATGTTTTTCGAGCCGACGCGCATCAGTTACGTGCGCCAGATGATGCTGAGCGCCCCTGACGTGCGCCGCCTCACGGCGAGGCTCGACGAACTGGAGGTGGCACTCACCCAGGCGGGGGGCGAGGAGAAGACGAAGGTCGAGCATCAGATCGCGGAAATCAAAGACCAGCTTGCGGGGCCGCGCAGGCTGCTGGATAACGCCCTGGAGAAGTTGCTGCCCGAGCAGCGCGAGGACTTCGAGGGCATTTTCGAGGTCATGAACGGGCTCCCCGTCACGATCCGGCTCCTGGACCCGCCGCTGCACGAGTTCCTGCCACATGATGCGAGAATCCAGGCCGAGCTCGCCAGGCAGATGGGATGGACGCCCGAGGAGGTCGCCGCGCGCGTGGACGCTCTCAAGGAGCTTAACCCCATGCTCGGGCATCGCGGGTGCCGACTCGGCATCACTTATCCGGACATCTACAACATGCAGGTGCGCGCCATCATGGAAGCCGCCGTCGCGTGCCTCAGGAAGGGCATAGATGTCGAGCCGGAGATCATGATTCCCCTCGTCGGCAGCGCCGAGGAGCTGCGCCTCACCAGAGAGGCCGCAGAGCAGACCTGCCGGGAAGTGCTCGACGAAACCGGGGTCAGCATGGACTACAAGATAGGCACGATGATCGAGGTCCCGAGGGCGGCCCTCACTGCGGACGAGGTCGCCGAGCACGCCGAGTTCTTCAGCTTCGGCACAAACGATCTGACGCAGATGACGTTCGGGTTCAGCCGGGACGACGTCGGCACGTTCGTGCCGCAGTACGTGGCCAGCGAGATCCTGCCCAAAGACCCATTCCAGTCGCTCGACCAGAGCGGCGTGGGCCAGTTGGTGGCTCTCGGCGTGGAACTCGGACGCAAGACTCGTCCCGACCTCAAGATCGGCATCTGCGGCGAGCACGGCGGCGATCCCGACTCGGTGAAATTCTGCTACCGGGTCGGCATGGACTACGTCTCATGCTCGCCGTTCCGCGTGCCGGTTGCCAGGCTCGCGGCGGCGCAGATCGGCATCGAGCTGGCCGACGAAATGGTGGCCGAGCTGGCCGACGCCAGGAGCCGTCCCATCATAGATCAAGCGCTCCGCAGGGCACGGCCTCGCCGGCGGGCGGGAAGCTGAAACGCTCGCTCTGATGGAGAGGTCCCGGTTCGGTTTACAGCCTCCATGCCGGCGACGTGGAGGTCGCGATGCGCGGGGGGCAGGCTTTGTCACCGTTCGTCTTGCCGGCACGTGCGTTTGAGCGCCCCGTGCCGCTGGAGGTGGCGCGATGGGACTGGGGACGAAGAGGAAGCTGCTCATAGCATTTGGGTTTGCGCTGAGCGGGGCCGCCCTCGTTTTTTTCATCCATCGCCTCCGGGGGCACTGGACGGAGGTGTTCGAGTGCTTCCGGCAGGCCGATTACCGCTACCTGGCGCTCGGGATTGCGATGCTCTTCGTGCTCTACTGGTTCCGGGTGGTTCGGTGGCGCCTGTTTCTGAGGCCGATCAAGCGGGTGAGCGGCCTGAGCGCGACGAGCGCGACCTGCATTGGTTTCATGGCCAACAACACCCTCCCGATCCGCTTGGGGGAACTGATTCGGCCCTATCTGCTGCATCGCAAGGAGGGGGTCGGTTTCGCCCACGCTCTTGCGACGGTCGGACTTGCCCGCGTTTTCGATCTGATCGGGCTCTCCGTTCTGCTGTTGATCACCTGGGCGCTGCTGCCGTCGCATATTTCCGGGGAACTGCCTGCGGGGCCGGGCCCGGAGGCAGGGACGGCGGCCGTGGGAATCTCCGGCGGGCAGCCCGGCACGCCTGGCACCCAGGGCGCCGTTGCAGCCGGGGACACGCTGGGCCACGATGACGGGCGTCTCGTGGGGAGGGTTTGGCGCGGAGGTCTGGTGTTGGTCGTGCTCGCCGCGATTTTCATGGCGTTCCTGCTCGGGCTGGCGGTATTCCCGGCTCCCTTCCTCAAGGCCGGCGAGGTGTGCACGCGATTCCTGCCCGTTGCATGGCGCGGCTCTGCCGACAACTTCCTTCGGTCAATCACAGAGGCGATGGGTTTTCTGAAGGACTGGAAGGGCGTGGCACTCGCCGTGGCTTACTCGGTGGGACTGTGGCTTTCGCAGGGACTGGGCACCTACGCCCTGGCGCTGGCATTGGGCCTTGAGCTCGGGTTGGGGGGATCGTTCCTCGCGGTCATTGCCGTCAGCGCTGCGGTGGCGCTCCCGCAGGCGCCCGGTTACCTGGGTGTCTTCCAACTGGCAGCGGCCCTCGCGGCGGAGAGCTTCCAGGTGGGCAAAGCCGATGCCGGGGCGTTCGCACTGCTGATGTGGCTGGTCAACATCGTGCCGATCACCCTTGTGGGCCTGGGCTTCCTGTGGTACGAAGGGCTGAGCCTGAGGAAGTTGACGGCGGCCTCTCAGCAGATGGGGGAAAAGACCGGCGCGGGGAAATGACGGGAGCCCCCGGGCTACTGCAAGTCCTGGAGTGCCTCCTCCAGGGACGGGTAGACCTTCAGGAGCCTGTCGAGCTTGGTTACCCCGAGCACCTCGGCGATCAGGGGCTGCGGGTTGACGATCCGAACGCAGCCTCCCTTCATCTTCACGGCCTTGTAGGCGCGCATGATCTGGCCGAGGCCGGAGGAGCCCATGAAAAGCACCTCGCCGAGATCGAAGACGATGCGGATGTGACCCGCTTCGAGGACCTCATCCAGCCTGGCGCCCACCGCATCCGCCTGGAGGTCGTCAATCTGGCCGGCGAGGCGGATCACGAGTGCCTCAGCAACCTTCTCGGTTTCCACGCCGGCTCTTCGTTCGGGCTCGGAATCAGGGCGCATCTTCTGGTCACTCCGAAGCTTTTCGAGGGTGCCACGGGGCGCGCTTCGTCATGGTGACCCTGTTGCCTTTCTCGTTGAACTCCACCGAATCCATGTAGGCCCGCATCAGGGCGAGCCCGCGGCCGGAAAAGGACTGGAGATACTCCTCCTGCCCGGGATCGGGGACAGCCTGCGGGTCGAACCCTTCCCCCTCGTCGCTCACCGACAGCACCGTCTCGTCGTCGCAGAGGCTGAACTCGATGGTAACCTGCTTCGTGCTGTCGAGCTGGTTGCCGTGCTTGATGGCGTTGATAACGGATTCTTCCAGGGCGAGCTTGACCGCGAACAGCGAGCGCTCGCCGTATCCCCTCGCAGCAAGGGCCGGCAGGATGGTGTCCTCGACGCGGCGCAGTTCGGAGGGGATGCTCGGGATGGCAATCGTCTTGTGGTCGGCCTGGCGGCGCAGAAGCTCAACGGTGAGGATTACCACGTCGTCCTCCGGTTCCCGAGCGACCTGCCCGTAGACCCGGCGGGCCAGCTCCCTGACGGGCAATCGGGCGTTCTCGCGCAGGCAATCCTGGAGGCCGGACAGCGCGTTCGCCCCGTCGGTTCTCGCGAAACCTCGTATGAGGCCGTCGGTGAACAGGAACAGCTTGTCGTTCCTCTGGAGCTGTATGGATTTCTGTTCGTAGCCGGGCTCTTCGAACATGCCGACGAACAGGCCCCGGGTGTCCAGGGGCGTCAGGTCGCCCTCGCGCAACAGGTAGGGGGGCCGCCCGGAAGCGTTGACGTACTGGAACGTGAGCATCTCGCTGTCCAGCAGCCCCAGGAAGGCGGTGAGGTGATCTCCGCCCAGAGTGGAGTCCAGCAGGGCCTTGTTGGTTTTCTCCAGGATAGCTTTCGGGCTTGAGGCGAGGGTGGCGAAGGTGCGGAAGGCCAGCCGGGCGGTGGCCATGATGACGGCGGCTGAGAGACCGTATCCCGTCACATCTGCAACGAGCATCCCGACGCAGGTGTCGGAGACCTTGATGATGTCGTAGAAGTCCCCGCCGACTCTGGCGCCGGGCCTGAAATGCGCCGCGAACTCTATGCCTTCAAATTCGCCGGGCCAGACCGGACTGAGGCTCTCCTGGAGCTTTCGCGCGACGGTTCTGTCGCGCTCCATTATTATGGCCTCGCGTTCGAGCTGCCCGGCGCTGCCGAGCCGGTCGTTGAGGCGGCGGACCTCCTCCCGGAGGCGTTTCAGCTCCCTTCTCAGCCGTTCGACGGACTCGTCCGATCCCGAACTGTCGTGCCGCGCTTCCATGCTGAAGCAGAATTCCTCGGCTTGCCACGTGAAAACGAAACGGCGCACAGGCCCCCCGTTTGCAACGCGGGCGACCATCCTCATTCTGCGCAGCAGTGGGCCCCGTGCGCAAGTGAATCGGCCGGCGGGCTTCGCAGCCGGCCGCAGTAGATCCGGGTTTTGCAATAGCCCCTAAGGCGGATTCTGTGGGGTTGTGGCGATGCGTTGGGCCCTGCTGAGGCGGCGGGAGATGCTTTCCCAGTGCGTGCCCTGCCAGAAGACCTTCCGGCAGCCTTCACAAAGGAAGAATTGCTCGTAGTGCTGACGCACCTTCTGCGGCAGGCGCCCGGCGACCTCCTCGAGGGAGGCGAGCCTGAGCGTCGCATTGCACTCCATGCACCGGGCCTGCCGCAGGGGCAGACCAAAGTGCCGCAGCACGTGGCCCAACTGCTCGGTCAACGATAGGCCGCGGGGGACGAAGAGGCACCTCACCATCCCCTCGCTGACGGCGTATCGCTCCGGGATGCCGCCATCGCTGGTCAGGAGGATCTTCTCTTCCCGCAGGGCCTTGCGCACGATCCCACCGTCGGTGCAATGAACGTCGAACTCGGCGCTGTATCCGGCCGCCCTCAGCCATCGGGCAAGCCCTCCGAGCATCGCGTCACAGACGAACCGGGGGTTCTTTTGTTTCCGGTTCTCGTCGGGGCACGGCATCATGGAACACCCCGCGAACGGCCCGGCGGGGCCCTGCAAAAGGAAAGGGGGAACCCACCTGCCCTACTGTAAAACCCTTACGTACCGGCAAGACGGGGCATTTAAAAGAGACAACCACAAGCACGGCGCAGAACCGAAGAATCCAAGCATTGGGAAGCTTCGAAGGCAGGCTACATCCGAGCGAAGGGTGGACTTGTGTCCACCGAGCGAAGGATTGCGCAGGATTCTGACGTAGTCGGTTGTGGCCGGAAACCCCCCTCATGCTGTTCACAGAA
>JAUWZH010000360.1 GCA_030615435.1 Candidatus Brocadiaceae bacterium
CGCCTGAACTGCGTGCGAATGGAACTGCTCGGAACCCGGGTGCTGCCGGTCGGCACGGGCTCGCGCACGCTCAAGGACGCTACCAACGAGGCCCTGCGCGACTGGCTGGCTTCCTTCGAGCAGACCCACTACATCATCGGCAGCGTTGTTGGGCCGCATCCCTTCCCTTCCATGGTCGCGCATTTCCAGTCGGTCATCGGGCGCGAGGCGCGCCGGCAGATCGGTGAGAAGGAGGGCCGGCTGCCGGACCTGTTGGTGGCGTGCGTGGGCGGCGGCAGCAACGCCATGGGGCTTTTCAACGCCTTCCTCGAGGAGGAGTCCGTGCAGTTGGTAGGAGTGGAGGCGGGCGGGACGGGGACAGGGCTCGGCGAGCACGCCGCCACCCTTGTCTTCGGAAGCCCCGGGGTGCTGCACGGATCGAAAAGCTACGTGCTGCAAGACCCCGACGGCCAGACCAGCCCGGTGCATTCCATCGCCGCCGGGCTCGATTATCCCGGTGTGGGACCGGAGCACAGCCGGCTCAAGAAGGAGGGCAGGGCACAGTACACCTCTGTCACGGACGATGAGAGCCTGGAGGCCTTCCGGGTCTGCGCACAGACGGAGGGCATCCTGCCCGCCCTCGAAACCGCCCATGCCGTGGCCTACCTGCTGAAGGTCGGCAGGGAGATCCCACCGGACAGGATAGTGATACTGTGCATGTCCGGCCGCGGTGACAAGGATGTCTACGAGGTGGCGGAGAAGCTCGGGATTTCCTCTCAGTGAGATTTCACCAACGCACTCCTGCTCGTGGGAGCAGTTCTGTCACGGCGGTTGTTGAATCGGATCACATGAGTAGGGGCAAGGGCGAGAGTGAATCGGATTGACAGGGCATTTCAGAGGTTGCGGGCGGAAGGACGCGCGGCGTTCATCCCGTTTCTTACGGCCGGCGATCCGGACCTGACGAGCACCGCCCGCATCATCGTGGCCGCCGAGCGGGCGGGGGCGGACGTGGTCGAGTTGGGCTTCCCCTTCTCCGATCCCGTTGCGGACGGTCCGACCATCCAGAGTTCCTACACGCGGGTGCTCGAGGGCGGGCAGCGAAGCGAAGATGTGTTCCGCCTGGTAGAGTCGGTGCGCCTGGAATCCGAAATCCCCATCGTGGCGATGATCTCCTACAGCCTGGTGTTCCGAATGGGCTTTGAGCGCTTCCTCGAGCGGGCCTGTGAGGCGGGCATTGACGGGGCCACCATCCCCGATTTGCCGGTGGAAGAAATGGGGCAGATGCACCCGGCGGCCAGGCAGCGGGGGTTCCACCTGATATGTTTCGTAACGCCCGCCACCACCGAGCAACGCCGCTCGATGATCGTCCGCGTTGCCAGGGGGTTCATTTATTACATCTCGGTTCGAGGCATCACGGGGGAGCGCGATTCGCTGCCGAAGGACCTCGTGGAGAACATAGAGTCGCTTAAGTCCCTCACCGAGGTCCCGGTGGCCGTGGGATTCGGCATCTCAACGCCGGCCCACGCGCAGGCCGTCGCCAGGGTGGCCGACGGGGCGATCGTGGGCAGCGCCATCGTGAAGCGCATCCACGAGGCTTCCGAGCGCGGCGGGGACCCCGTCAAAGCAGCGGCAGAGTTCATCGGGAACATGGCCCGTGCTGCGAAGGGAGCCCGGTAGCGGGGCCGGCTCGGAGGGATGCGCCCCATTCAAAGGAGAGGGGAACGGTGCGGTGTTTCGTGACGAAGTGGCTCGGATAGGCCGGCCCGTGCTTGCTCTGCGGACCGAGTCTATCCGTGGGTCTCGAACTCTCTGCCGTTCCGCCCTGGTATTTGAATTGGGGGGTGGATTCTCCTATAACGGTTGCTGACTGGGGAAGCCGGGAACGGCTCCGGCGCAAGGCCACCGCCCGACCGATCAAGGCTGAAAGCTGATACCTGTCGTTTCCCAGAGGGGTGGCGTATGG
>JAUWZH010000318.1 GCA_030615435.1 Candidatus Brocadiaceae bacterium
AACAGGCTTTGCCCTGTTTGATCACCTTGTCATTTCCTGCCAAAGGCAGGAGACGCAACCACAGTGGTTGCGAGACTTGTGACAAAATTACCCGCCACTGCGGGCTTGCTTCGCCGGCTGGTTGCGGCCATAGTGTAGCCAGCGAGGTTGTTGGGGTTCGGCTTTCTCCTCCTCGGGGCCCTGTCCCCTTCGAAAGACCGCCGCCGCTGGCGGGAAATGTCGCACATGGTTCCCCCGAAGCCAAGCTCTGACCCGTTTGCCGCCTTGATGCGGCGCAACGCACGTCCGGTTCATCGTCAACGATGAGGACCTCAGCATCTGTGCAACCGGAAAGGCTCACCACGCAGCCTCCTTGTGATTGCGACGCTACGCCCCAACGGGGTTCCCCGCCCGTCAGGTTCTTGGACCGCCGCTGCAATTTCCTTCGCGACCCGCCCCAACCAAGGCGCAGTGCTTCAGCCGGAGTATGGACCAACCTCCATGGCAGAGCTTCCACATTCGTCTGTGGTATTGGGACATCCGTGGCGAGCACAGCCCGGAACCTCGCGGAAGTCAATCCCCCTGCGCCGGCAGCGCCGACATGGAGTTGAGGCAAGTGCCCCCGGCAGCGTAGAATTGCCGTACGCCCCCAGGGGTTTCCGACCGGCCATCAGCACCGCAGGCGGAGGAACGTGGTGAAGCAAACGCTCAGAGTGATCGAATTGTTCCGCTCGATACAAGGGGAGTCCACGTGGGCGGGGATGCCGTGCGCGTTCATTCGGCTCGCCGGCTGCAACCTGTCCTGCTCTTACTGCGACACACGATATGCGCTCGAAGAGCCGGGGCGCGAGATGTCCCTGGACGAGGCATTTGGCAGCATCGAGGCCCTCACCACAAGGCTGGTCTGCATCACCGGCGGCGAGCCGCTGCTCCAGGCCGCCACCCCTGCCCTTGCCGGCCGGCTCCTGGCCTCAGGACACACCGTGCTGGTGGAGACCAACGGAACGCTCGACATCTCGACGCTGCCATCCGGGACGGTGCGGGTGATGGACGTGAAGTGCCCGGGCAGCGGCGAGTGCGGCAAGATGATGATGAGCAACCTGGAGGTCCTCGGGGCGCAGGACGAGGTGAAGTTCGTCCTGTGCGACCGCCGGGACTTCGACTGGGCCGCGGGCTTCGTGGTGGATCACCACTTGCTGAGTCGCTGCCACGTGCTTTTCTCACCGGCTGTGGGGCGGCCTCAAAGTAGGCCGAGCGTGGCACAGGAGGACTCCGTTACGCCGCGACGCCTGGCGGAATGGATACTTGAGAGCGGCCTGGACCTGCGGCTCCAACTCCCGCTCCACAAGATGCTCTGGCCGGAAAAGAGTCGCGGAGCATGAGGACAAACGGCGACTGAGCACCCAATGACCGCGGAAACCCGGCAGCGGCTTCTCACTGCCCAGCGGTCATTGCCACCTCGGCAGGAAAAAGCCTGGCGAGCTTCTTCTCCTCGCCCGGGCCGAAGGGGCCGACCACCGCAAGGTTGGCATTGTCGGCGGCGAAGACATCTTCTATCACCTCGTTCAGCCCCTCCTCGGTTATGGCCTCCTGGCGGGAGACGAACTCCTCAGGGGTCATGAGCCGCTCGGGCCTCAGCAGCAGCTCCTGCCAACTCAGCCAGTCGGCGAGCCCCTGCGGCCGATCGCACAGGATCTCCATCCCGCAGCGCACGCTCTCTTTGTAACGCTCCAGTTCATCCGCCGTGACGCCTTCCCGGCGGAGGTTCTCCACGACCTCCAGAGTAGCATCCAGGGCCTCCACGAGGTTGCGCGAGTCCACGCTCAGGGACAGGTTGATCGAGCCCGTATCCGAGTATCCCACCGGGAAGCTCCAGATGTCGTAGACCAGTCCGCGCTCCTCGCGCACCCGGGCGAAGAGCCGCGAACTCATCCCCCCTCCCAGGATCTGGGCTGCGGCCATCACCGCGCCGAACCTGGCGCTGCCCGGCCCGCAGCCGTGATAACTCAATTCCACGTCAACCATGGGCATCTTCTCGGTGACGCGGTAGAAGGCACGGGCGCGGTGGCGCACGACCTCGCCGCGGAGCACTCGCGGCACATCACGGCCCGCCTTCATGGCGCTGAGGGAGCCGGCGAGCGTCCCGCACGCCTCATCGAAATCGAACGCCCCGGCGAGCGAGACCACCATGTTCTCGGGGATGAAGAAACGCTCGTAGTGCGATTGCACGAGCTCCCTGTCGAAGCCCTCGAGCGTGTTGCGGTTGCCCCTGGTGCCCAGTTCGTCCACCTGTTCCTTGAACATCAGGCTGTAGGCCAGCTCCGAGGCGCTTATGTTGCGCTGCCGCTCGTCCCTGTATTCGGCGATCTCCTGCGCCACGATCCTCTTTTCCTGTTCCACCTCCTCCGCTTCGAACAGGGGATGCAGCAGCACGTCCGTGAGGATCTCCAGGCCCCTGGCCCAGTGCTTTCGGTGCACCCCGAGGTAGAGCTCGAGCGATTCGGGATGTGAGCTGGCGTCAATCACGCCCCCCAGGTCTTCCACGGCACGCGTGATGGCGTGAGACGAGGGAAACCCGGCCGAGCCCTGCACGATCATGTGCTCCAGAAAGTGCGTGAGCCCGGCGTGCCGGCGTGGCTCGAACCGGGGGCCGGCATGAACCCGCACGTCGCAGCCAAACGAATGCAGGGCCGGATTCTCCACGCCGATCAGGCACAGCCCATTGTCCAGCCGGCGCTTCTTGTATTGTCCGAGCACAATTGTCCTTTCCCACCAACGCAAGAGGAACGGCACTGATCGCCTCCGACGATCGCTGCTGCCCTCTTTCCGCCCCGCACCAAATCCTATAGAATGAACCCGCACGCCGTCAACCTTGGCGGTCCCTGTAGACGCGGAAGTCCGCCCGCGCGGATCGCCTCTC
>JAUWZH010000198.1 GCA_030615435.1 Candidatus Brocadiaceae bacterium
TGGTGACTTTCAGCCTTCTTGGGGGCATATTCGCCGTCTTCAGGCCGCTGGCAGCGCT
This sequence comes from Candidatus Brocadiaceae bacterium, assembly GCA_030615435.1. Classification (GTDB taxonomy): domain Bacteria; phylum Planctomycetota; class Brocadiia; order SM23-32; family SM23-32; genus JAUWZH01. The sequence goes on from JAUWZH010000198.1 coordinate 59, forward strand.
CGTGAGCGGGATGATCGGCGGCCTGCTCGTCGGTTCGGGAGGCGGCGCCAGGGACTCCGAAACGCCGAGCGCCTCGGGCGGCCAGGGGGGTTGCTGCGGCAGCGAGAGTGCCGGGGGAAAGGTCTTGGGCGCCCTGCGCTACGGCTTCGTCTCGCTCCCTCGCGACATCTCCAAGCCCCTCATCGTAGGGCTCCTGATAGCAGGATCAATATCCGCCGTAGTGCCGGACGATTATTTCAAGGGGCTGCTCGGCGGCGGCATAGGCGAGATGGTGCTGATGATGCTTGTCGGAATACCGCTCTACGTGTGCGCCACGGCGTCCGTGCCCGTGGCGGCTGCCCTCATAATCAAGGGAATATCACCAGGTGCGGCGCTCGTGTTTCTGATGACGGGCCCGGCCACGAATGCGGCGACGGTGGCCACCGTCTGGAAACTCATGGGAAGACGCAACGCGCTCATTTACCTCGGCACGGTGGCGCTCACCGCCCTGGCGTCGGGCCTGCTGCTGGACCACATCATGGAGGCCCGGGGCGCGTCGGTCGCCGCAGCTTCGGCATGGATGCTGCCGGTCCCCGTAAAGATAATCAGCGCTTTCTTGCTGCTGGCCATCCTGACAGCAACACTCTTCCCACGTTCGACTTCCCAGGCACATGCCCCGTTGTCAGACGAGATGAAGACTGCTACGATTAACATCCAGGGAATGCACTGCGCCCACTGCGTGGAGAGCATCACCCGTGCGCTTCGGGAGTGCGCCGGGGTCGAGTGGGCGGATGTTGATCTCAGGGAGGGCAAGGCTGTCGTTCACGGAGATGATTTCGACGTTGACGCGCTTCGCCGCGCGGTCGAAGGGCTCGGGTATTCAGCCGACGTGGCCAACGAGGCCGAGGGCGCCGAACGTAACGAGGGCCGACGATGAGTGCTGCAGCGGGCAAAGTCGTCATAATCGGCGCTGGGATGGTCGGGAGCACGTTCGCGTACGCTCTGCAGATCCACGGTGCGGCCCGTGAGACCGTTCTGATTGACACTGACGAGGAACGAGCGGAAGCCGAGGCGCTCGACCTCGGCCACGGCGCGTTTTTCACAGCACCGGTGGACGTTCTGACGTACGCTGTGCTCAAGATTTCGGAGCTGTCGAGGCGGCGCGTCGTCGGCTCCGGCGCGTAAGGACCGTGGCGGGCGGGCATGACCTTGTGAAGCGGCGCGGTTGCCAGTAGATTGTACAAACGATCGGGCCGAGATGCTCCGCGCGGGTTGTGTTCGAGATCGGGGCCGTGTTAGAGGAGGCCAGCTATGCCAGCCGGTGAGAAAGTGGACGCCCTTGAGATCGCCATGCGCACCGAAAACGAAGGGATGGCGACGTACAGGGAGGCCAGCGAGAAGGCCGCCAGCCCACAGGCGAGGAAGATGTTCCTCGGCCTGGCCGAGGACGAGAAAGCGCACCTGGGGATGATCGAGGAGATCGCCCGCGGGATGGGGATGTCGGCCGCCCTCGAGCTCGCCCGCAAGGGAACGTCCCTGGGAAGAATGAAGACGATATTCGCCGACGCAAGAAGCGATGTCACCGAAAGGCTGGCCCCCTCGGCGAGCGAGTTCGAGGCCATACAGATCGCCCTGGACTTCGAGCGGCGAGGTTACGGGTTCTACACGCGGGCGGCACAGGAGGCGGCAGACCAGGACCAGAAGGCCCTGTTCGAGAAGCTGGCGCTGGAAGAGAACGAGCACTACAGGATCCTGGAAAGCACGCTCGATTACCTTGAAGATACGGGGAAGTGGTTCTTGTGGGACGAGTGGGGTCTGCTGACAGGCGACATGTCAGCCGGCCGTTGAGGTTGCCTCAGCGCCTGTCCCCCACGTTCGAAAGAGGAGGCCGGTGCCATGTGTAAGACTTGCGGGTGTTCCGGTAAGAAGGCGGCGAAGCCGAAGAAGAAGTCCTCGGCAAAGAAGGCGAAGACGGCCAAGCGTCGCTGAGTTTCGCCTGCGCAGGGTGCACTGCAACGGCAGGAGGTCCACGGCCCGGGTCTGACGGCGGGACCGGGAGGGGGACGTGTGAATTCCCAGACTGAATGTAAGGAGTGAGACGATGCTTAGCGACAGGATGCAGGAAGCCCTCAACGGGCAGATCAACGCGGAGACGTACTCGTCGTATCTCTACCTCTCGATGGCGGCCTACCTCCACTCGGAGGGCCTGAGCGGCTGTGCGAGCTGGATGCGCGTGCAGGCCCGGGAGGAGCTGGTGCATGCCATGAAGTTCTTCGACTTCGTCAACGAGCAGGGCGGAAGGGTTTTGCTGGCTGCCATCGAGCAGCCCCCTTCGGATTGGGACTCGCCCCGCGCCGTCTTCGAGGCCGTGTTGGCACACGAGAAGAAGGTGACCGGCCTGATTGGCGATCTCGTCGAGCTGGCCCGCCAGGAAGATGACCAGGCGACGGGCGCGTTCCTCGAATGGTTTGTCGCCGAGCAGGTGGAGGAGGAAGAGTCGGCCGCCGGCGTTCTTCAGAAGCTCCAGGTCAGCGAGAGAAGCCCGGAGGGCCTGTCCGAGTTCGACGCCAGGATGGGTCAGAGGGAGTTCCATGCCCCCTCGTGACGGCAAGGTCCTCGGCGACACGTTGGTCTTTACATGGAAAGGAGCGTCAGAGTGGAACTGAAAGGATCGAAGACCGAGCGCAACCTACTGACGGCGTTCGTGGGAGAGTCGCAGGCCAGGAACCGCTACACCTACTTCGCCGGCCAGGCAAGGAAGGACGGTTACATGCAGATCGCGGACGTCTTTACCGAAACTGCCGACCAGGAGAAGGAGCACGCCAAGCGCGAGTTCAAGCTTCTGCAGGGCGGCGAGGTGGAGGTCCAGGCCGCCTTCCCGGCCGGGGTAATAGGGACCACGGCCGAGAACCTTAAGGCGGCCGCCGGCGGCGAGAACCACGAATGGTCGGAGATGTATCCGGGTTTTGCCAGGGGGGCGCGTGAGGAGGGCTTTGGGGAAATCGCAGACGTATTCGAGCGCATCGCAGTGGCTGAGAAGCAGCACGAGAAACGCTACCTCGGTTTGCTGGCCAACATCGAGGCGGGAACGGTCTTCAGGAAGGACGTGCCCCTCGTATGGCGGTGCCGCAACTGCGGGTACGTGCACGAAGGCGCCGAAGCGCCTGAGAGCTGCCCCGCCTGCGAGCACCCGCAGGCATACTTCGAGCTTCTCGCGGAGAACTGGTAGACGTGCCGTTGATCGCAGTGGTGCTGAAGCCGCTGACCGTGTGACGCGACGGACTGCGTTTCGACAGTGGTGCGGCCTCGCTGCCCGATAAGGGAGGATGCAAGATGACGGAAAGGCTTCAGATTTACAAATGTGAGATTTGCGGCAACATCGTGGAGATGCAGCACGAGGGCGCGGGAGAGCTCGTCTGCTGCGGCCAGCCGATGAAGCTCTACCAGGAGAACACCGTTGACGCGGCCGTTGAGAAACACGTCCCGGTAATCGAGAAGACTGACGGTGGGGTCAAAGTGAAGGTGGGCAGCGTCGCTCACCCGATGACGCAGGAGCACCACATCGAGTGGGTGCAACTGATAAGGGGCAACATGACATGCCGCAAGTACCTCGAGTCTGGCGGCACTCCTGCGGCCGAGTTCTGCGGCGACGCCGAGAGCGCGGTCGTCCGGGCCTACTGCAACCTGCACGGGCTGTGGAAGGCGTGAGAAGACGGCGAACCCGCTTTGACAATCAGACAAGGTCGCACAACTGTAAGGACGGGAAAGGAGTCGCGCAATGGGTCTGGAGTTCAGTGCCGGCGAGATATTCGAGATGGCATGCCAGATTGAGCGTAACGGAGCCAGGTTCTACCGCAAGGCGGCGGAGACAACCGGCGACAGCGGCGTGAAGCAGAAGCTGCTTGATCTCGCTGCAATGGAGGACGATCACCTGGCCACTTTCACGGCCATGATGGAGGGGCTTTCAAACCAGGAGCGAACCGAGCCGGTTTATGATCCGGACAACGTGGGTGTACTATATCTGCGGGCTCTCGCGGACACACGTGTCTTCGACGTCAATGCCGATCCTTTGGAGCGGCTCAGCCGTGAGGGAACACTTGAGGAAATCCTGCAGATAGCGATCGGACTTGAGAAGGACTCGATCACCTTCTACGTGGGCATGCGAGAGATCGTTCCCGAGAAGCTCGGCAAGGACAAGGTTGACCACATCCTCAAAGAGGAAATGAGCCACGTCGTGACGTTGACCGAAGAGCTGTCGGCCCTGTGATTGGCAGCGGCAAGGTGAGCAGCGTAGACTTGTGAATGGGCGGCAGGGCCTTGCCGCACGGTCATGCCGAGCCCGCGCACGGCAATCTTCAGTTCGCGGTTTATTGGGAAATGCGCCATATCTTGGCTCACATTCTTGAAACTGCATGCAGCATGGGAGGCCACTGTCAACTTAAATGTCGTTCAGGACACATCATTGCTGCCGTACGGCTATGAGGGCTGCGTCCCAAGGCCCTTGTCTGTGAACCAGCTCGCTGACCGCAGACAGATCTTGACCAGCATCAGCATCACGGGCACCTCGATCAGCACGCCAACCACAGTCGCCAACGCCGCTCCAGACGACAAGCCGAACAGCATCGTTGATGTGGCGATAGCCACCTCAAAGTGGTTGGAAGCACCAATCATTGCCGATGGGGCAGCGTCTTCGTAGGAGAGCTTCAGCACCTTCGAAAGACCATATCCAAGCCAGAAGATCAGGTTGGTCTGGATGAACAGCGGGATGGCGATCCAGAGGATTGTCAGAGGGTTGGAAATGATGACATCGCCCTTGAAGGAGAACAACAGCACCAGCGTAACCAGGAGCGCGATGATGGTAACTGGCGTCAATAGATGCAGGAATCTCTCCTTGAACCACTCCTCTCCCTTGGCCTTGATGATCCACCTGCGCGAGAAGTAGCCCGCCACCAGCGGCAGCGCGACGTAGATGCCGATGGAGAGTAACAGCGCCTGCCAGGGCACCGGCAGGCGTCCCACCCCGAGGAGGAATCCCCCCAACGGACCGTACAGCAGTAGCATGGTCAATGAGTTAATGGCAACCATAACGAGAGTGTGGCTGTCGTTGCCTTTCGCCAGAAACCCCCAGACAAGCACCATCGCCGTGCAGGGGGCGATCCCGAGCAGGATGCATCCTGCCAG
>JAUWZH010000182.1 GCA_030615435.1 Candidatus Brocadiaceae bacterium
CCACGGCTCTGCCCCGCAGGACTACCTCGCCGCCTTCTGCATATCGGTAGCTGACCCGGGGCTCGTAAGCCTGGCGACACATCGCCGGGCGAAGGCGGCCATGCGCCTGCCCGAAAGCGTTTTCCTGGAGGCGCTCAGGCAGAACTTCGACCTCCAGCAGGTCAGGGTGCGCGGCCCCGACTCGCTCCAGGATGACTTCGACGTCGCACGGCGTGGAGAGCCGTGCATCGGCTGTTACCTGGCAGGAGAGGAGCTCTACCTGCTGCGGCCCCGGAACCGCGGCTCCCTCAGGCGGCGCCTGCCGGAAGGTGCGGATGTGTGGTGGGAGCTGCCCGTCGGTCTGCTGCACTACGTCGTCTTCCCTGATGCCCTGGGAATCCTTCCCGGCTCGCCGCAGGAGTCCGAACTTGTGGAATATCGCCACGACGCCTCGCAGATATACTGGGGCATAGAAAGCCGGGACTTCGATGCTGGCTTCCTGCTGCCCCCGACCACTCCGGCAACCGTGGCACGTGTGGCTTCCCAGGGGCAGAGGCTGCCGCTCAAGTCCACTTACTTCCACCCGAAGCTCCCGTCCGGCCTCGTCATCCTCGTGCACGAGTAGACCCTGCGGGGCGGCACTTGCAATGAGTGCTCGCTGCCTGCATCAGAAGCCCAAGCCGGCACCGGCATCTCTGTGCCATATGTAGTATAGCGAGCCTGCCCTCCTCGGCCTTGTTGCCCTTATGCCCGGCGGCCCTTCCACCAAGCAGCAGATTCCACGAGGAGCAAACCCCGTGGTGGTCCCGATTACAGACATTGTCTCCTCTCCCAGACCCCTTCATTGTTGTGCTCCTGGGCAGCATCCTCGCATCACTCAACACGAGGTTCAACAACGAGTTGGAGGTCTCCAGGCGACTGTTGCCGCGCCAGGCGGCAAGTTCCGCTCGCATTGAGCTCGGCAGGCAGGTCGGGCGATGCCGCCGCCACCCTCTCCAGGGGCCGTCCGCCGCCCACTGGCAGGCCGCAGAAAGCGGCTTCGGCGCGCCCGATTGGGGGGGGATTCACTTGAACCCGCGGCTCAACATATAGTATCATAGTTATAGGCATCCCTGAAGGGCGGTTCGCATCGCTCCAGGCCTTTCGAGCACTGCTGAACGGGAGCCTGGTCTGCGGCCGCCGAGCTGTCGAAAACACGTTCAGATCATAGCGAAAAGCCATTGACATATTATTCACGGAGGTTCCAAAGGTAGTTCCTTTGTCAACACGAGAGATCGGCCACCCGAGTGCCATTGCTTCTCCCAGAGATTTGCCCAGCGTTTTCAATGGGTTTTCAACAGCCCTTTGCAGTGCCCGGCCTTCCCTAACACAGGAATACAACACGACATAGGAGCAACCACTTGCGCCTCTACGTGTTTCCCACAGCATTAGTAATCTTAGCTTCTTTATAGTACATATAGTTATAAGAACAACTAACAACCCCTTCGTATTTGAAGTGGGAGAGATGCGATGAAGGTTACAGCCGACCGAAGGGCCCTTCACGCTGCATTCCAGCACGTGGGAGGAATCATTACCTCTACGATTGCCCGCCCGATCTACCAGAACGTCAAGTTCGAAGCCCTGGGTGACAGCGTCTACCTCTCCGCCACTGACCTCGAAGTAGGCCTGCGGCTGAAAGTGGACAAGGTTCAGGTCGAGGAAGAAGGATGCGTCCTTCTGCCGGAGGGGCGAATCACACCGCTGTTGGGCGCAACGCTCGACGAGAGCGTTTCCCTGGAAGGAGACGAAACTGCCGTGACGCTGAGGTCGAGTGACGGCAGGTTTCGCATCCTTTCTGAGGATGCCGCCGATTTTGCCGATATCCCTGCTCTCTCAGGAGAAGCGGTTCTTGAGATAGACCCGGAGGTTTTGCGCTGGATGGTCCAGCGTACGACCTTTGCCACTGCGGATGAGAAGGGGCGGTTCGCACTGAACGGGGTATTGATCGCGGTGGGTGAGGACGGCACGTTTGAGATGGTGGCGGCCGACGGATCTCGATTGGCCCAGGCGAAAAGAAAGGCGGACAACCCGGCGGGGCGCAGCATAGAGTGTATCCTGATGAAAAAGGGCATCGAGCAGGCGGCGCAGCTCGGGATGCTGAGCGAGCAGCCCTTGCGCGTGGAGGTGACGGACACGCAATTCCTTGCGGAGAACGACGTGGGGCGCACGGTCTCGCAGCTCGTGGAGGGACAGTTCCCGAACTTCCGGGAGGTGGTCCCGCGGGACTGCAAGACCAGGGCCGACGTGCCGACCAAGCCGCTGCTGAACGCCGTGCGCCGTGCAGCGTTCCTGACGTCGGAACAGACCCGGGCCGTGGACTTCACGTTCTCAAAGGGCCTGCTCGTGCTCAGCTCCCAGTCTCCGGACCTCGGGGAGGCGGAGGTGCGCGTGCCGGTTGACTACGAGGGCGAGGAAGCGGCGATAGCCTTCAATCCCAGGTACCTCGAACAGGTCCTCCAGGTGGTGGAGCGGGAGACGGTCAGGGTGGAGTTCAACGATCGGCGGTCTCCGTGCCTGGTACGCGCGGGCGTGGACTACCTGTACGTCCTCAGCCCCGTCGTGCGTGAGGAGCCGGAGGGGTGAGTCAGGGCGATTCGGTGCATTTTGGCGCAGTGAGTACGAGGCGCCTCGGCGAGGTCCTGAAGAGACTCCTCAAAAGCAAGCGGTTCTACCAGAGGAGGAAATACGGAGCCCTCGTGGGGGCCTGGCAGTGCACCGCCGGGGAGGAGATAGCGGCGCACTGCAGGATCGCTGCGTTTGAGCATGGGCGCCTGCTGGTGGAGGTTGACGAGCCGATCTTGTTGCACGAGCTCGCCGGGTTCATGCGTTCCACGGTGCTGAGTGAACTCCAGGGAACGCCGGGAGGCGAGGACGTTGCAGAGCTGCGGTTTCGCCTCGGTCCGAGCCGCGCCGAATAGGGCCGCCCCAGGGCGGTGAGGCACGGCATGAGGCTCCTGTGAAAACGGCTGGAGAGCAATGAGCGGAGAAGAACCGTCCCGACCGGACCGCTACGACGCATCCTCGATCCGCGTGCTCGGCGGCATCGAGCACGTGCGGCTGCGGCCGGCCATGTACATCGGCGACACGGACCAGCGGGGGATGCACCACCTGTTCGAGGAGGTGGTGGCCAATAGCATTGACGAGGCCATGGTCGGGGAGTGTGGGCAGATCCACGTGCGCCTCCACGCGGACGGGAGCCTCTCGGTGGCGGACGACGGCCGCGGCATCCCGGTGGACATTCACCCGGGGACCGGCAGGCCGGCCCTCGAGGTCGTCATGACGACCCTGAACGCCGGGGGCAAGTTCGACCATAACACCTACAAGGTCTCCGCCGGCCTCCACGGGGTCGGGGTCTCGTGCGTCAATGCCCTCTGCGAGTGGATGGAGGTCGAGGTCTGGCGCGAAGGACGCCTCTACTACCAGCGCTACGAGCGCGGCGAGCCGCGCACGCCGGTGGAAGAGCGGGGCAAGACCAGGCGGCGCGGCACCAGGGTGACCTTCAAGCCCGATCCCGGGGTTTTCAGCGAGACCAGTTTCGACTACGCCGCAATTGCCAGGAGGCTGCGCGAGCTCGCCTTCCTCAACAGCGCCACCCGAATCGTCCTCTCCCGAGAAGGCGACGGCAGGGAGGAGACCTTCCACTACGAGGAGGGCATAACGCAGTTCGTCTCCTTCCTGAACAGCGGCAAGACTCCGGTGCACGACGACGTGATAAGCATCCGGGGCGAGGCGGACGGGCGCATCTGCGAGATAGCCCTCCAGTACAACGACGGTTACAGCGAGAGCGTCCTCTCCTTTGCGAACAACATCAACACGGTGGACGGCGGGGCTCACCTGAGTGGGTTCCGGGCCGCCCTCACGCGGACCTTCAACGCGTACGGGCGTCAGAAGGGCCAGACCAAGGACCTCTCCCCGGGCGGGGAGGACTACCGCGAGGGCCTCACGGCAGTCGTGAGCGTCAAACTGCCCTCGCCGCAGTTCGAGGGGCAGACGAAGACGCGCCTCGGCAACCGCGACATCCAGGGGTTCGTCGAACAGGTGGCCGGGGAGCAGCTCGCCATCTACTGCGAGGAGCACCCCCGGGTGGCGCAGGCAATCGTCCATAAGGCCCTCGAGGCCGCCCTGGCGAGGGAGGCGGCGAGGAAGGCGCGCGAGCTCACACGTCGCAAGGGCGTCCTGAGCAGCGGCAACCTCCCCGGCAAGCTGCGCGACTGCTCCCGGCGCGAGCGGGACGGCACGGAGCTGTTCATCGTCGAGGGCCAGAGCGCCGGGGGCACCGCGAGCATGGGCCGCGAGCGGGAGTTCCAGGCGATTCTGCCGCTGCGCGGGGTCATACTCAACGTCGAGAAGGCCCGCGTGGACAAGATGCTCGCCAACGCGGAGATCGGCGCCCTGATCGGCGCGCTCGGCACGGGCATCGGCGCTGAGGAGTTCAACCTCGATAACCTGCGCTACGGCAAGATCATCATCATGACCGACGCGGACGTGGACGGCGCACACATCCGCACGCTGCTGCTGACGTTCTTCTTCCGCCAGATGCGGGAGCTGATTGATGGCGGACACCTCTTCATCGCCCAGCCCCCGCTCTACAAGGTCACCCGCAAGGGCAAGGAGCAGTACGTTTACGACGACCGCGCCCTCCAGGACGTCCTGGTGCAGCTCGGCGCGAGCGAGGCGAGCCTGGAGTACTCCCTCGGCGGCGAGAAGGGCGGCGGGAGGCTGGAGACGAAAGAGTTCCGGGGCCTGCTCGAGTGCCTCGCCTCTGTGGACAGCTTCATGCGCCTGGTCGAGCAGCGGGGAATGGCCTTTGCCGACTACCTCGCGCTGCGCAACGGAGAGGGCAGGGGTCGGTTCCCGCTCTACAGGGTCGCCCACGCCGACAATACGGGCCGGGAGCACGAGCGCTTCTTCTACGAGGAGGAGGAATACGACCGGTTCGTTCTCGGCCTCCAGGAGGAGCTCAGGCGGCGCGGCGAGGAGCTGGAGATCATCGAGGAGGACGACTACGAGGGGCTGGCCCGGTCCCGGGGCGCGGCGAACGTGCTGCGGCCCCGGAAGTTCCACGAGGCCGCCGAACTCGGGCGGCTCGTCGGCGAGATAGAGGCATACGGGATCCCGCCGGGCTGCCTGCTGCCCCCCGGTGAAGAAACGCAGGACGCCCCGCAGTTCCTCATACACTCCAATGGTGAGCTCGGCAGGGTCTCCTGCCTTTCGCAGGTGATCCCCGCGGTCAGGGAACTCGGCCGCAAGGGCCTGGAAGTGGACCGCTACAAGGGGCTCGGCGAGATGAACGCCGGCGAGCTCGCCGAGACGACCCTCCACCCGCAGACCCGCACCATCGTCCGTGTCACCATCGGCGATGCGATTGCGGCCGACAATTACTTCAGCATCCTTGCGGGCAAGGACGTCAGGCGGCGCCGCGAGTTCATCGAGATGCATGCCCTGGAGGTGGACAACCTGGACGTGTAGCACCGCCCGCGCCGCGCTCCGTGACCTGGAGGTGCTCTGCGGTGACGCAGTTCGACGTCGAGGTCGAGTGCCCGGCCTGCGGGGCGCAGTTCGAGGTCCCGCGCATCC
>JAUWZH010000233.1 GCA_030615435.1 Candidatus Brocadiaceae bacterium
AGGAAGGTGTTGGCAAGGGTCGCCGCATAATAGTTCGTCCCCCAATCCTGCGCCTGCCAGCCGGGGCGCTCGACGCTGAACTCCTCGGCCTCGCACAGAATCGTGCCGTCCGCCAGTGGCTGGACCACGGGATTCGCCTCCCCGTAGAGCTGGGCGGGGTGTCTGCCCGCCACCCGTTCGGCAGACGCACAGCCCGAGCAAAAGACCGCCAGAAGAACTGAGAGCGCGAAAACCACCGGCACGCCAACCTCCGTCAAGCACTTCATCAGAACTCTCCTCGCCTGGGATCCGGCAAAAACGAGTGACAACTCCACCGCCATTGTAGTGGCGGCAGGGTTCCAGAGCAACTGAGCAAACCGGCCTCAGGAGGAGCCTAAGCATCCCTCCTTGACCAGCGGCGAAACCGCGTTTGAACTCCTCTTCGCGCATCGAGGCCCGACACGCACTGCCCGGAAACCAGCGCCTGCCTGCACCGCTGCAATCAGTCAACAAGCGGAGCGGGGGCACTGACGCCGAGTTCCTCCGCCATGTCCCGCACGACCGCCCAGGCCTCATCGGCGAGGTCCTGGTCGGTTTCGACCTCTTCCCCGCGCTTGCGGGCCTCAACGCAGAGATCGTGCGCCTCGTCGAGCAGCCGCTGAGTCTGCGACCGATGAGGGTCGTGCTGGGAGGCGGCGGGCAGACCACGCAGCCAGTATTCGCTGGACGGCAGCATCTCTCGGAAATGGTCGAGGGTATGCTGGTGCGTCAGGTACGCCTCCGCGTTGTGCCCGGCCTCCAGCATCATGTCCAGGCCCATGGCCTCGCGATTGAACTCGAAGTCGCTGAGCAACTGGTTCGCTTCGCCTTCCATCGCAATGTCCAACACCACCTGCTCCGGCGAGAACAGATTGCCGTCGGCCAGGCCGCCGATCTCGCTGGCTCCCCGGCCGTCCACACAGCGGTGGAACAGGTTCAGCTGCGCCCACTCGTAGCATGCCTGCATGCCCGGCTCGTTGGCATCGCGGTAGCCCCAGTAATACCAGAGCCGCGCGCCGAAGACATGCTTGAAAACGTCCACAGCCATGTAGTGGGCGAGCACTGTCCACGGGCACTGGTAGCTGACCCGCCCGGTCCGCATGTCCAGCGCCCCTCCAGTCAATGACCCCATCAGGGCGACCTGCGGGCAGAGCCGCCGCACCACACACAGGGCGCCCAATACCTCTGCGGTCGCCATTGCAGCAAATCCGGGCCTCGTCACCGGGGCGCCCATCCCGGCGGTGGTCATGGCGCCCATCCCAAGGACCTCCATGCCCGCCTCTGCCCGTGCCAGCATCGTCCTGATTGCGCGGTCCCCCATCGTCAGAGGCGGGTTGACGAATTCCGAGCAAGCGATCATCTGGCTGTAGCCCCGCCTCTGCTGCAATTGCTGCATGCGCTTCAAGTACTTCACGTGGATCGGCTCGGTGGGCTGGTAGAAAAAGACCGGCTTGGTGGAATGCTGGAACATGATGGCGAAGGCATCCAACAGTTGCAGCACAGGATCGAGCCCCTTCTCCTGCACGAGACAAAACTGGTTGCTGCCTTCGACCATCTCCATTCCCTCGGCCCACCGTGTGAGATTGCGCAGGTCCCGGCGAGTGGCCGCCACGGCGTCCCAGCGATCCCAGTCGAACCACAGGCTTCCTGCGTTGCCGACCGTGAACCCGGCCGGTTGCTCACACGTCCCCGGCTCAGGATGCTGTTCCGCGGGCGAGTCTTGCGCCAGTTTGCGCGCGGTGGCCATCACCTCCGCTTCACCGAAGTGGACTGTGCCGTCATCCCAATTCACTCCGCCCCCGGCCCGCTCGAGCATTTGCAGGTTATGCTCGCCGTGGATTTTCATCCCCACCTTGTCGAGGATTACGAGGGCCGCCTGCACGATCTGCTCTCGTTCCCGATCCCCCCAGGTGAACAGGTCTCCCACATGCCTCAGGGGGACGCGAAGACTGACCTTCATTCCCATGCTCAGCGCACACCTCCTTTGTCGCGCAAGACTAACCCCGACACTTCCGCCAGTCCACCATCACGCCGAGGATCTCCCCTTCGCCCGCCAGGAGCTGCGAGTAGAGAGATGCGACGCCTTCCGGCGGCACGGTGTGAGTCGTCACCGACAGCACGTCCAGGGCACCTTCCGTGACGAGCCTCAGGGCCTCCAGCATCCGTTCCGGGGTGGTCCCGTCCGGGTTGTAGACCGTTATTTCCTTCGGCTGCTTGATCTTGCGCAGGTCAATGTTGTAGCCGGCGGGATTTGAGGCAACGTGAACAAAAGCACCGCCCCGACGCAGCACGTCGAGCCAGAGGTCAACCAGAGCAGGAACGCCGACGGTGTCCACCACAGCGTCGAGCCCCTCGCCGGCGAATTCCCTTATCTCCTCCTCCCCTCCTGCTCCGGCATCCATCGTCGCCGTTGCTCCGCACTTCTCGGCAATCCGCAGCCTGAACGCATCAAGACCGCTCACAAGGACCTCAGCGCCTCTTGAGAGCAGCGTCTGAAGGGTGAACTGGCCGATTATCCCCTCCCCGATGAGCCATACCCTCGCCCCGGGTGGAAGCGGCATGCAGGTCCCGGCGTTGTAGCCGACCTGGGCGACGACCCCCGCTGAGCAACCGGCATAGCGAGCGTCGGGCGGGACAATCACAATGAGGTCCTCCTCAGAGCAGACCAGATGAGAAGAATGGGCGCCGTAGAGCGGGAGGATGCCGGCCCATCTGCCGCAGCGGGCAAAAACGCGCTGGCCCGGCTTGAGCGTCACCCCGGGGCCGGCGCTGACTATCCTGCCAACCGCCTGGTAGCCAAGAAGGCGCGGGAAGGCTATCTCGTCACCCTCCGGGTTGTACAGCCCGCGTATTATCCATTTCTCGGTTCCAGGGCTCAGATAGGAAAAGTCCGTTTTCACGAGGACCTCATCATCGCCCGGCTGTGGGAGGTCTGCTCTGACAAGGTCAACGACGCCCTTCTGCACCGCTGCAAGGCAACTCGCCCTCACGTTTCTACTTCCCCCTGAGCTCGCGGATGCTGGCCTTCAGCGTATCTATGACCCGCCTGACGTGACGCTCTTCCATGCCGGCGTAGACGGGGAGGTAGAATGTCCTGTTGGCTTCTCTCTCGAGCACAGGACACTCGCCCCAGTTGTGCCCCACCTCGCGCCAGTGCCTGAACGTGTAGAGGGGTCGGACGAACTGGATGCCGCAGCAGACGCCCTTCTCCACGCAGCGCCTCGAGAGCTCATAGCGGTCCACTCCCGCCGCATCGGGGTCAAAGGAGGCCCTGTACCTGAAGTAGTTGTTCTCCGCATAGTCCTTGACAACCGGCGGGGCAAACCCATCAATCCCTGCGAGCGCCTCGTCGTACGCCGCGGCTATCCGCCTGTGGGTGGCAACGGTGTCGGGGAACCTCCTGAGCTGCACGGACCCAACGGCCGCCTGCACGTCCGTCATCGGATACGAACAGCCCGCGTAGCCGTTGATGCTGATATTGTCGGCCGCCTCCATTTCTCCCGATATCTCGTTCTTGCAGGGAGGCACCTCGGCCCAGCCGAAGGTCCTCATGACTCCGACCTGTGCGCCGTACTCGTCACTGTTCGTGGTCAGCATTCCGCCCTCGCCGAGCGTCGTGACCATCTTCTTGGCGTGAAAGCTGAAGCATCCGAAATCGCCGATTGTGCCTGCCGGACGCCCCTTGTATTTGACGCCGATGGCGTGGGCGCAATCCTCCACCACCTTGATATCGCGCGGGCGGGCAATCTCCATGATCGGGTCCATGTCCACCGGATGACCGTCTTCATGGACAACGAAGATGGCCTTCGTCCTCGGCGTCAACTTCCCCTCGAGGTCTTCCGGGCTCATGTTGAATGTTTCGGGATCAATGTCCACAAAGATCGCCTTTGCCCCAAGCGTGCGAACGGGCAGGCCCGTGGCCACGAACGATATGGAGGGCAGCACCACCTCATCGCCGGCTCGTATGCCGATCAGCTTGGCCGCTATGTCCATCGCGCTCGTGCACGTGTTCACCGCAAAAGCATATTTGACGCCGAGGAAGTCCTCGAAATCCTCCTCGAACTTCTTCACGAACGGCCCCATGGTGAGGGTCCCGTCCGCCAGGACACTTTCGATGGCTTCCCGTTCCTCTTTCCCAATCTGGCCCGGGCCCTCGGCCGGGATGACCTCCTCGAGGTTCTCGCGGGGCTGCAGGAAGGTGTTCGGCTTCAGGGGTCTCATCTTCGCCTCCCGTCTCTGCACGCGGGTCCTGCCATGCCTGCGCTACAAGAAAAAATACGTCCCATCCAGCGGTCAGGAGGTCTTTACCCTACCGTACTGTTCGCCCGCTCCGCAACGGCACGACTGCCGACCAGGCAAGCGCGGCGCAGAACCGGCAACGTCAGATTCCCGCGCAATCCTTCGCTCGGTGGCCACAAGGCCACCCTTCTCTCGGATGAAGCAAGCCTTCGAAGCCTCCCGATGCTTGGAATCTTCGGTTCTGCGCCGTGC
>JAUWZH010000204.1 GCA_030615435.1 Candidatus Brocadiaceae bacterium
ATCCTACATGAGCAGCGAGAAGACCCACAGCGCGAGCATGTCTCTCGCCGAGGGCATTCTACGCGACATCACGAGCACGAGTCAAAGCAGCCCTGCCCGCAACTGGCGCGCAGGAACCTCCATTCCCCTCCCGTGGCGGCTGCGTTTGACCACCCATGCTGCAAGGATTATAATCTGATGGCGGGCGTTTCAGACGGGCTGGCAATTGCTATGTTGCTGCAAATGGGAGGTGTTACACGGTGGCTGAGCTCAAGATGAAATCTGCCGAGGAATGCCGATACGATGAGGTTTCGCTCGGCGAAGTGATGATGAGGATTGATCCCGGCGACGTCCCGACCGCGCGGGCCAGATTTGCTCGAATCTGGCACGGCGGCGGCGAAACCAACGTGGCGGAAGGCCTTAGCTACTGCTTTGGCCTGAGGACCGCAGTGGTCACCGCGCTTGTGGACGACGGCATCGGCCGAAACATCGAGAACCAGATGCGTGAGGCCGGCGTTGATATCTCTCATATCATCTGGTTCAGCACGGGCGGTAAAGGCCAGTTCTGCACGGACCAGAAAGGCACGTTGCACAACGGGATCAACTTCACCTGGAGCGGCAAAGGCGTGCTGCCTTCGATTACGGAATACTACCGTGCGCATAGCGCGATCCGGGAAATCAAGCCCGGCGACTTCGACTGGGAAAGCCTTTTCGCGCAGGGCGTCCGGTGGTTCCACACCGGTGGCATCTACACGCTGATCTCACCGACTTCCGGGGCCGTTGCGATCGAGGCGATGAAGGCGGCCGGCGAAGCCGGAACCTTCCGGTCCTTCGACCTGAACTACCGTTCCAAGGTGGAGCCCGACAAGGAAAGGGCCCGCAACCAGAACAGGCGGATAGTTGAGCTGGCCGATTTCCTCGTGGGCAACCAGAGCGATTTCGACGACGCCCTCGGCGAAGAAAGCCGCAAAGTCAGCAAAGACGCGCCGTTCGAGACCTGGCTCGAGGCGTACTCCGAAATGCTGCGGGGTGTGGCAGGAAAATATGCAAACCTGAAGCTGATCGGCACGCAGCTTCGCGCTGCCTTGAGCGCTGACAGGATCAACTGGGGGGCGGTGCTCTACGATGTCGCCGAGGACAAGTTACACGTGGCTGCGGTGCGCGAAGGCGTGGAAATCGCAGACCGCACCGGTGGCGGCGATTCGTTCCTCTCAGGTGTGGCCGCAGCACTGCTCAAGGGCAAAAGCCTGGAGGACGCCGTCCAGTGGGGCGCTGCACACGGCATTTGCGTGCAGGAAACCCCAGGCGATACCACCATGGTGAAACAGGCCGACGTGGAGAAGGAAGTCAAGCGTGCCGCCACGGGAGGCGGCGTCAGCGCCCTCAGATAAGACCTTTGGGAAGAATGGGAGAAGCAAGATGGGCGATTACCAACGTGACATAAAGCGGGTGGACACTGCTCTGCGGGAAGCCCGTGTCGTGGTGGTGATGAACAAGAGCCACGTCGAAACCCCCGATCACATGGTAACAACGATGCGCGCTGTTCATGAGGCCGGGCTGGTGGCGGAGATTACCTTCCGCATCGAAGAAGGCATCCTCCGCGAGGGGATGCAGGAACTGGTGAAGCAGCGCGCGGAAAGCCCCGCGGACAATCCGTTCGTGCTCGGTGTTGGAAGTGTGATCAACCCTCACGAACTCGAGGGCGCCATCGAGATGGGATTCGACATGATAGTCGCCCCCGCCAACGTGATGGGCGGGTGCGGCGAAGGAAAGGACTTCATCAGGATTGCACACGAGGCGAATTGCTTCGCGGCGCCTGCGATATTCTCGCCCACGGAGCTGAACTACTTCCTGGAGCGCGACGACGGGCTGGAGCCCGACGCGATAAAGATCTTCCCCGCATTCGGTTACGGCCCCACGGGCTTCTCCGGCCTGCTCGCCCCCTTCGCCCGGGAGCGGCATGAGGGCAAGATCATAATGCCGACCGGCGCGGTCGACTGTGAGACGGGCCCGGGCTATGTCGAGGCCATATCGAAACGCGGTTTTACGCCCGTGCTCGGCATGTCGGCCCCGCTCAAGCTCGTCGCTGATCGCAAGAAGCCCGGGGAGCTCGACACCATCCTTGAATCGCTCCAGAGTTTCGAAGCGAAGTTCCAAGAGGCCCAGGCGTCATGAGCTGCTGAGGCGCAGGGGTTGTCTCGGTCTTGGCAGTGGCACTCCGTCAGAAATCCGCCGTTAGAAGGCCGACGGAGTCCCCGCGCATGTGGCCCGTGTCGTTGAGCACGCACAGCACGTAACCCGCGGGCGTCCGCTGGAACTCGGTCAGGCAGCAGTTGTCCTGCCGGACGAACGGGAAGCGGTCCAGACCCAACCCCAACGCGGCGAGGACGAGAAGCTTGTTGACCACCCGGTGCGCAAACAGCGCCACCGTCTCGCCCTCATGCCTGGCGGCTGCGGCTTCCAACGCTTCGAACGCGACGTCGCAGACTTCCCGCAGCGTGTTTCCGCCGGGAACTCGGACCTCATGGGGGCGCGTGGACCAGAGCGCGAACTCGCGGGGCCAACGACGGGCCACCTCGCTCTCCTGCATGCCCTGCCAGTCGCCATAACAGAAATCCGTCAGCCGCTCATCCACGACGGCGGGAACGTCGCGCCCATCCAGTACCACCTCGGCGGTCTGACGCGCTCGGCTCAAGGGGCTCGTGTAGGCGGCTTCAATGGGGCGCCGGCGCAATGCGCCAGCCAACAGGCGCGCCTGCCGCAGTCCGTTCTCGTTAAGCGGGATGTCGTGCGTGCCTCGGAAGATCCTCTGTCTGTTCCAGGCGGTCTCCCCATGGCGGATGAGGAGAATCGTCGTCGTCACTCTCTCGCTTCGCCTCCTCTCGGTCGTCGCAGCACCCTTCCCCCCCCACCGCATCGTGACATGCCCACAGGCCCACACACCCGGGCACTCAGGCGCGCCAGACTCCTCGCACTCGTGCAGCCCGAGCGAGTTTCCGGCCCGACTCCTGAGCAGGTCAATGCCGATACCCTTGCCCGCTTGGAAGCGCATGGTATGATAGGTGACCAGGGCGTCGAAGGCAAAGCACGGGCGCCTATATGCGCCGGGCTCGCGATAACGCTGCCCCGAAGGTGGGGGTGATTCATCATGCTTGCGAAGGTTCAGAGCGTCGGTGTGCTGGGGATAGACGCCTATCCTGTTGAGGTGGAAGTCTACGTTGCAAGCGCAAGCATGCCCAAGATGACGCTCGTCGGGCTGCCCGACGCGAGCGTGAAAGAGAGTGCCGACCGGGTGAAAGCCGCCCTGAAGAACAGCGGCTTCCCCTTCCCCGTGCGAGCGGTCACGGTGAACCTGGCCCCCGCTGACAGGCGCAAGGAAGGCCCTGCTTTCGAGCTTCCGATCGCCATCGGCCTGTTGGCGGCAATGGACGTTTTTCAGCTCTCCGTGAGCGGCCGCTACGCGGTGGTCGGCGAACTGGCGCTCGACGGCCGAGTGCGAAAGGTCAACGGCTGTCTGTCCATGGCCTTGAAGTGCCGCCAGGACGGCCTGGACGGCATGATCGTGCCGATGGACAACGCCAGCGAGGCGGGCGTGGTCACGGGCCTGGACGTGATTCCTGTGAACCATCTGATCGAGGCAGTCCAGTTTCTGAGCGGCTCTCGTGCGATCAAGGGCGTGCGGTTGGACATTGACGATCTCTTTCAGCAGGCTGGTGTCTATTCCATTGACTTTGCGGACGTGCGAGGCCAGGAACACGCCAAGCGCGCTCTCGAAGTGGCCGCCGCCGGCGCCCACAACATCCTGATGATCGGCCCGCCCGGCTCCGGCAAGAGCATGCTCGCGCGGCGCCTCTGCACCATTCTCCCTTCCCTGGTGTTTGAAGAGTCTCTGGAGACCACGCGCATCTACAGCGTCAGCGGACTCCTGAACGGCGGCCAGCCGTTACTGGCGGTGCGACCTTTCCGCGCACCTCATCACACCGCAAGCGACGCGGGGCTCATCGGCGGTGGAACGAACCCGAAGCCGGGCGAGGTCAGCCTCGCCCACCACGGCGTGCTCTTCCTCGACGAACTGCCGGAATTCAACCGCTCCGCGTTGGAAGCGCTCCGACAACCGCTCGAAGACGGGCAGGTTACCATCACGCGTGCCTCGACAACGGTCAGCTATCCCTGCGAGTTCATGCTGGCCGCGGCCATGAACCCATGCCCCTGCGGGAACTTGACCAATCCCAAGCGGGAATGCCGATGCACTCCCAGACAGATACAGAACTACCGTTCCCGCATTAGTGGCCCACTCCTGGACCGCATTGACATCCACGTGGACGTGCCGCCGGTGGAATATCAGGCACTCGCCAGCGGCCGCTACGGCGAGCCCTCGCAGGTGATTCGTCAGCGCGTGGAGGTGGCTCGGGAGCGGCAGCTTGATCGGTTCCAGGGCGAGAGGTTCTTTGCCAACTCGCGGATGGAGATCCGGTACGTGCGCAAGCACTGCGCCCTGGATGGCGACGGGCAAATGCTGCTCCGGCAAGCGATGGACTCGCTCGGCCTCTCGGCCCGCGCCTACAACAAGATCCTCAAGGTCGCCCGCACCATAGCGGACCTGGACAACTGCGACCACGTCAAGCCTCACCACCTTTCCGAAGCCATCAACTATCGCAGCCTGGACATAGCCTTGGAGTGAGGACGGCCCCGAGGGGACAACCGTAACGTGGGGGCTATCACGTCAATCGAAAGGGAAACGACATGAGACGCTTCGCACGCATCCACGCAATCATTCTCGTGCTGTTGACTCTCACGGGTTGTTCCGCCGCAAGGAACGGGCGCGATACGCTGTACCAGGTCTCGACCCTCAGCGCCCTCCTGGAAGGCGTCTACGACGGCGAAACGACCTTTGCGGAGTTGAAACCCCACGGGGACTTCGGAATCGGCACGTTCAACGCACTTGACGGCGAGATGATCTGCGTGGACGGGCATACCTACCAGGCAAGCGCGGCGCAGAACCGGCAACGTCAGATTCCCGCGCAATCCTTCGCTCGGTGGCCACAAGGCCACCCTTCTCTCGGATGAAGCAAGCCTTCGAAGCCTCCCGATGCTTGGAATCTTCGGTTCTGCGCCGTGC
>JAUWZH010000295.1 GCA_030615435.1 Candidatus Brocadiaceae bacterium
TGCGGCTGAGATTGGGTGAGAACCTCGCCAGTACGTGGCCGGCTGAGGCTGACGTCGTCTTTCCGGTGCCTGACTCGGGCAACTCCGTAGCGCTTGGTTATTCACGTCGCTCCGGCATTCTCCTCGACAGTGGGTTTGTCAGGAACCACTACGTCGGCCGGACATTCATCATGCTGGCCGAAGAGACTCGCAGCAGCGAAGTGCGAATAAAACTGAATGTGGTACGCGAGGTGGTCCAAGGGAAGCGAGTGGTCGTAGTGGATGACTCCATCGTCCGTGGGACCACTTGCAAGGCCCGCATCCATTCCCTGCGAGAGGCTGGGGCTAGGGAAGTGCATCTGCGAATCAGTGCGCCGCCCATCCGGTGTCCCTGCTTCTACGGCATTGATTTCCCCCGTCCAGGTGAGCTGATAGCCGCGGAGAAGACCGCGGAGGATATCCGGGGTTTTCTTGGCGTCGACAGCCTCGGCTACCAAACGGTCGAAGGCCTGGTCGCTGCCGTACCTGGCCCGAGGGAGAGCTACTGCCTTGCGTGCTTCACCGGCGAATACCCTGTCGAGGTGACGGAAGACATGGACAAGTACGCCATGGAGCCCAACTATCCTTGAGGGGGGAGCCATGAAGGGAGCCATCGCGCTTGAGGACGGCCGCGTATTCGAAGGAGAGTCCTTCGGCGCCATTGGCAAGAGGGCCGGAGAGGTCGTCTTCAACACGAGCATGACGGGGTATCAGGAAGTGCTCACCGACCCCTCGTACAAGGGGCAAATTGTCACAATGACGTACCCCCTTATCGGCAACTACGGGGTCAATCCTGATGACGTGGAGTCCGGCGGCCCCAAAGTGGAAGGGTTCGTGGTCAGGGAGTACTGTCCTTATCCTTCAAACTGGTCTTCGACCGGGAACCTCGCTGACTACCTGGTCAAGCACGGCATCGTCGCCGTGAGCGAAGTTGATACGCGTGCGCTGACCAAGCACATTCGCACGGCTGGCGCGATGCGAGCTGTGATAGCGGCCGGCGACTACGATCTCGATGGACTTGTTGCCGATGCGCGCTCTTCGCCCGGCATGGTGGGCCGCGACCTCGTCAAGGAGGTCACCTGCGAGCGAACTTACACATGGCGAGATGGCAAGAAGGTCGGAGAGGATGCGCCCCATGTCGTCGTCTACGACTTCGGTGTGAAGCTGAACATCCTTCGCTGCCTCGCGGCGTCAGGATGCCGGGTGAGCGTTTTCCCCGCTGCGACCGGTGCTGCCGAGGTGCTCCGCCTGGATCCTGCCGGGATACTGCTGTCCAACGGCCCGGGCGACCCGGCGGGCGTTCCTTACGTCGTGGACGAAGTGCGCAAGCTGCTGGGCAAGAAGCCAATGTTTGGCATATGTCTCGGTCATCAGCTTCTGGCGCTTGCGCTCGGGGGGAAGACCTACAAACTGAAATTCGGCCACCGCGGGGCGAACCACCCCGTAAAGGAATTGGCCACTGGCAAGATCGACATAACGTGTCAGAACCACGGCTTCTGTGTTGATATTGATTCCTTGGATCAACGTGAGGTCGAACTCACGCACATCAACCTGAATGACATGACGCTCGAGGGGCTGCGCCACAAGACGATGACGATCATGTCGGTGCAGTATCATCCGGAGGCGTCGGCCGGGCCGCACGACGCTCGACATTTGTTCGATCGCTTCAGGCGGATGTTGACGAACGACCAAGGGCGGGAAAATGGACATGCGTGAGATGGTAGCAGTTCTGGATTTCGGTTCGCAATACAGCCAGCTCATCGCGCGCTGTGTCAGGCGGCTCGGCGTTTACTGCGAGATACTTCCTCCCGGAGCGGGTTCGGACGAGCTTGTGGAGCGCCCCCCGAAGGCCCTCATCCTTTCCGGCGGGCCCGCTTCCGTCCTGGGCACGGGCGCGCCGAGCCTGGACGCGCGCCTGGTCAACCTCGGCATCCCGGTGCTGGGCATCTGCTACGGCATGCAGCTTCTGGCCAAGAGCATGGGCGGCGAAGTCCGACGCTCTGACATGCGCGAATACGGCCCGGCCATCCTCTACGTGGACGACGCGGGCGATCTGTTCGCCGATTGCGACGCGGATCTGGACGTCTGGATGAGCCACGGTGATAGAGTGTCGGCCCTGCCGCCAGGGTTCCGGGTGCTTGCGCACACAGACGATTGCCCGATTGCCGCCGTGGGCTGCTCCGACCGGAAGATCTACGGTGTGCAGTTCCATCCGGAAAAGAGTGGCCCCCGCGGCCTTGCAATGCTTACCAACTTCTGCCGCCTTTGCAACCAGGACTGAGAATGCTGGCAAAACGCATAATCGCCTGTCTGGATGTCAGGAATGGTCGCGTCGTGAAAGGCACTTCCTTTGTGTCCCTGCGTGATGCTGGCGATCTGGTCCAATGCGCTGCGGCATACAGCGAAGCGGGTGCAGACGAACTCGCCTTCCTCGACATCACGGCAACCGTTGAGGCGCGTGCCACCACGCGCGACCTTGTGGTGAGTGTCGCCGAACGGATAGCCATTCCGTTCACCGTCGGGGGCGGAATCGGGTCGAAGGAGCACATCAGTCGGCTGCTGGAGGCTGGTGCAGACAAGGTCTCAATCAACACTGCTGCGGTCAGGCATAAAGAGCTTGTGTGTGAAGCGGCGGAAGCCTTCGGCTGCCAGTGCGTCGTTGTCGCCATAGACGCAAAGAGGACCGAAGGGTCCTGGCAGGTTTTCGTCGAGTCCGGACGCAAACCCGCCGCGCTTGATGCCATCGAATGGGCTCAGGAGGTCGAGGAGCTCGGTGCGGGCGAGATTCTCCTCACCTCCATTGACGCAGATGGTCACAGGGGAGGATACGACATCAAGCTGACCGCAAGAGTTTCCGATGCTGTACGGATACCGGTCATTGCATCCGGCGGTGCAGGCAAGCGCGGCGCAGAACGCCGGTTGTGGCCAGGGAAACCCCCCCGTTTAAAAGAAGCCTCCAGCACTACAGTCCGCGCGCAGCCTACTGCGCAAGAAGCAAACAGGCGACAAGAGGGCGGGGGCTTTGCCCGACCGGTTGCAAGGACCCGCTGTGCTACTTCGTACGCGGGGCCGCAGCAACTTGACGCATGCGTAGCTTTTATTGCGTCCTTTTTTGTGGAAAAAGGTCTGTAACAGCATTACGGGGGGGTTTCCCGGCCACAACCGGCAACGTCAGATTCCCACGCAATCCTTCGCTCGGTGGCCACAAGGCCGCCCTTCTCTCGGATGAAGCAAGCCTTCGAAGCCTCCCGATGCTTGGAATCTTCGGTTCTGCGCCGTGC
>JAUWZH010000114.1 GCA_030615435.1 Candidatus Brocadiaceae bacterium
TCACGGATTTGTGCGTGTGACGATTCAGTCTATTTCGTGCGTGTCGTAATAATTGATGCTGAAACCGTTCACCTCAAGAACGTTCACCAGGCGGCAGGGCGGGTCTTTCGGGACTTGTTCAGGGCCAGCCCAATCCCTGAAACCGATGTCACCGATTTTCCGGTCGCGATGATTCTCATCAATCGTGTTCCAGCCGTCCCAGATGCAGTAGCCGTCCGCCCCGCGTTCAAGGAAAGAGCGCATCATCCGGCGAAAGGCCGCCAGGTCGTCGTGGTAGAGCACCTACGGGTAAAGGCATGGAATCAGGCGGATCAAGGATACCGTAAGGCGGCGTCACGAAAGTCCGACAGCACAGATCACGCGTCAGGCGCACGCGGATACACCCCGTGCGGCTGGCCCCGTACAGACCGAGCCAGATGCGGTGGGGGCCCCGCACGCCCAGCCGGAGGGTCACGGGCAGCGGCTTCGTGGCGTGGCCGCATCCGAGGAAAACACCCTCGAACGCATCGGTCCGATACGGAACCGCCCGCCAGCGACCGGGGGCGCTCCTGGTTCCCACGGGCCCGGACACAACGTGCTTGTCGAGGCAACTGATCAATGTGACCGGCGAGGCATTCATTCTTGTTCCTCCATTCTCAGAGCTCTAAGACCAACCCGTCATAGGCCAGCGTGATGCCCTTCTCGCGCAGCCTATCGCCAACCTCATCGTACGGCTCGACGTGCCGCACGCTCACGTGGTCAGCGACAATCACCGCGTCCTGCGCCAGGAGGCCTGCTCTGCGAAACTCAGCAATAGTCTCATCGAACATGGCCCAGTTCTGATGACCGGAAGTGGCCGGATCGATCTGCCGCGGCCCAAAAGTTGCGTCAAGAATGGCCACATCGAACCGGTAGTTCGAGAGCATCTCGAAGGTCTCCGGCAACATGTAGGAGGAATCAAGCCCGTAGAAAAGCACCTTGCTGTTGCGTTCGATAATGAAGTTGAGCGCCTGTTGCTCTAGAATCGAATGCCTCTTGTCGATGAAGTGGTTGGCCAGAACCGCCGTCACCCTGGCGTCACCTACGGCAACCGTCATCCCGGGTGCCAGAACCTTAACGAGAAGGTTGAAGGCATTATGGGCCGCCACGAACCTTCCCGACGCAGCGTCCCATCGATTGCCGGCGCAGAACTCCAGGGCGTCCTTCACCATCGTGTTCCCGTAGACGGTCAGCCGGTGCGGCAGGTTTTCGCCGAAACGCATTATCTCAAGCGGGCGGAAATGGTCATGATGACCGTGAGTGATAAGCAGGTGGCGAATCGAATCTCTGTCAATCCCAAACATCTCGAGCGCCTGGGCCGCGTGGTTGGTGAAGTCAATCAACATGTCCGGTGCGATGAAAAGTGAAGTAAACCGGCGAAGGTCTTTTCCTCCTGATCCTGCGGATTCGTGGCAATCCCAATTGGCGTCGCCACCGCCAGTGCCGAGAAAGCGGATAAGATGTCTGTGCACTTGAGTCACTGATATCTCCCGGGAGAACGCATGCGCATCGCGGCGCCGGCCCCCGCACAGTAGTTCGCCATCCGCTGTTCACCAGCGACCACACGGCGCAGCGGCCATGTGATGAGAAATGTATGCTGTTGACCCGCCTGTGTCAATGGTCATGTGCGCGCGGTTTGAGAAAAGAGGCGAAAACCCGAGACATACTATAAGCGCCGCGAACGACAGCGGATGCCAGCCCTTCTTGCGCAACCACAGCTCAGCCTCTTCAAATATGGTCAGGGCGCCACGCCTCCAGAGGCGTACAAGGCCACCGCCGGCGAAGCATCATTGAATGCTGCGTGGGCTGGCTCAAAGAATGTCGGCGACTCGCCACACGATTCGAAAAACTGGCCGTCAACTTCGTGGCCATGGCAAAAGTGGCAATCATCCAGAGAATTCTCAGAATCCTTTTCCCAGAGAGCGCTTGGCCCCAAACCGATCTGCGGACCCCATTGCCACGTGAGCCACCGCTGGCAAGCACCATGAGCTGTAAGCTCCCTGCCCTGTGTCTTTGATCTATCCGGGCTTACATCCAACGCATACTTCCCATATTTGGCGACAGAGCTGTCCTTGTAAACATTGTGAGAGATGTAGACTCTTGTCGCCCGCGCTAGACGTCTCATAGCCATGGCGATGCAGTGCACCAAGCTGTGAACCCGCGACCTTTTGCATCCAGGGATGTGTGGAGAGCACTGTGGCCACTATGAGGGCAGGGAACACGAAGGATCGGGAGTGACGTTGGCGGGCGTGGTGCGTTAGCGTTCGCCCCGGGGGTGTCGCGGCGGCCATTAGGTGCGGGAAGATCGCCTGCACGCAGAGGCTTACTGCTCTGGTGCCAGGAGCTTGAGGCGGTAGACGCGTGCCCAGTGGGGGGGCAGTTTGTCCTCAAACGCGCGACCATCCTCCAGCTCTATCTTCCTCGGCGGTTCAAAGCGGAGGGCAACCTCGCGGGCGCGTTCGTCGTTGCCGAGTTCGAACCTGGCCTCGACCGCTTCGCGGTTTGTGTTCACCACGATGAGGTACCGCTCGGTCCCGACGCGCCGCTCGCCCACCTGAAGCCCGGCCCCTGCCGGGGTGACGCGAACCGTGCGGCGCTGATCCTCGGCGGTGAAGACCGGTCCCATCAGCCGAAGCTCCGTCGCCAGCCCGCGTGTCAGCTCCACGATCCGGTCGTCCTGGGGGTCGTGCTCGTTCGCAACGATGTAGAGGTACGCGCCGGTCCCGCCGTAGATCGCGGACAGATAGGCGAACGCGCGCACGTCCCAAATGCCGACGTGAGGGTCCTGTAACAAGACGAGGCTGGTGAACAGGCCGGTCTGACCACGCACGGCCCGCTCGCGCGCGTAGTCCGCCAGCAGCTTGCGCACCGGCGAGTACACCCAGTGCGAGAACGGAACCATGCTGATAGGCGCCACGGGCCCGCCGTCATGCACCTGGTCGAGCCAACTGCCGCTGTTGTGGTACTCGACCAACACGGGCCGCTCGGGATATGCGAGCCATTCGGGACGATTGAAGCTCTTTGCAGTCCCTCGATAGACCTCGCCGCCGATCAGAACGAGAAAAGTGGGGCTTGCCTTGAACCAATCGATCAGCTTCCGCCGCTCGTCGTCCTCAGCGGGAATCCATATGAGGGGGGCTGCGTAGACGCCGGCCGCGTAAAGGTCCGTGAAGAGCTTGCGGACGGATACGTCTTCGCAGCCGTGCGCCACGTCGTCGGCCCCGCAGTTGACCTTGGCCGCGTTGAATCCCAGGCGCGGCGTCCTCATGTAGCCGCGGCCGGCGTTCTTCACGCTCAGGGAGGCGACGACGGCAAAGAACGGCCGGCTGTTGACTTCAAGATACCCTCGCCGGTCCACGCGCACTGTCTCGATCGGCGGCGCCTTTCGTGGCTCGGGTCGGGGTATGCGACCGATACGACAACGAGACGCGCCGAGCGCGCGGCCCCGCTCGTCCAGCGCTTCGACCACGATCCAGTGGCTGGCGGTCGGTTCAGGGTTCACCGTCACGCCGCCGACCGGCACGTCGAGCCGGACAGGCTCCCCCGCGCGGGCGGCGACGACAACGCCGTCCCCCACGCGGCGGCCCCGCCAGTCTTCCACGTGGGCGCGCAGGTCCAGGATGAGCGCCGGGTCCGCCGCGCCGAGCCACGTGTAGATCTGCGCCGTGGGCTCGTCGCCATAGAGAAACGGCTCGTACGTCCACAGTGTGAGCAGGGGAGAGACGGTGACGGGCAGCGCAAGCTGCGCGAGGGCCGCTCCGTGCTCGCCCTCCACGCGGACACTGAGTCGCTGCAGGCCGCTCTGGCGCAGCGGGACGTCAAGCCGGTGGCGATGCCGGCCGGGCGCCAGCGTGATCGGCAGCCTGACGGCCCCGTCTGCTCCTGTGCCGCACAGCACGTACGCCTGCCTGGCCTCCGCCCCGCGCCACGAGAGCGTGACCTCAACCTGCGCGTCGCCCCACGGCAGACTGTTCTCCAACGCGTAGGGAGGAATGGCGTCGCGGTGCGGGTGCTCGCTCAGGACACGGACGCGCTCGATGGCGAGCTGAGCGGGCTGCTGCGCCGGCGAAAGGAAGACCAGACGGCCGAACTTCCGCTCGCGCGCGTACGTCGGCGAGCTGCACGCGACCCGGTCGCCTTGCCGCCGACAGACGTTGATGCGCCAGGTCCCCGGCCGGGGCGCCGTCTCCTGGATGGTGTCGAACGGAATGCGGATGCTCCACGCGGGTTCCGAGTCCGTCTTCGCAGCTCTGACGCTTGGCGGCGGGAGCGGCTGGCGCTGGAGGAAGAACGCGGCATCCCGGGGAGCGCCCAGCGCGCGCTCATTGCGTGTCAGTGCCCAGGAGAACTTGCTTCGCCCGTCCGCCGAGAACTGGAAGCGATAGAAATCCGCCGCATGCGGCGAGTCGAATGGCTTGCGATCGTACGGGGCGATGAGCAGTTCGAGAAGCTCGTCATCGGCCGGCCTGAAGTCGGTCTCGACCAGGAGCGCGTCGCGCAGCAAGACGACTCTCAACGGGAGAGGATCCCCCAGCGGCCGTCCCCTGCCGCCGCTATCGAACAGCGGGACCCGGAGGCGCGCCGCCCCGGATACCGCCCGGTCGGGCGCGACGGGGATGTCCGCGGCGAGGACGTCCAGGCCGCGCTTCTCCAACTCGGCGACGGTCGAGGCGACCTCGGCCACCACCAGATCGTCCACGCACAGTGTCGTGGCCGGACCCGCCGAACGGAGGTCAACTTTGACCTCGACGTAGCGGACCGGCTTCTCCGGGACATAGACGGTCTGGGCGAGGGTCCACTCACCCTTTCCCCGGCTGAGGTCTATCTGGGGCCTGTTGCGGCTGATCTCGGCCTTCGTGCCGTCCGTGTGCCGGACATTGGCAATCCCGAATTCGGCCCAGATAGAGCGCTTGGAGGCTCCCACGTGCTCGGGCAGCGGCTCCGCGCCGTCAATGCGGCTCCAGACGGCGAACAGGATTGGCTTCGGCTCGGTCTGCAGCAGGTCCACGCGCTGCCAGACGGCGGAGGTCGTCAGGTCCGCGCCGAACAGCCTCAGGCCGTAATGGCCGGTGCGCGCGGCCCCCTCGTCGCGACTCGCGGGCACGAAGGTCCCGCGCTTTGTGGTCTTATAGTGGGCCTTCTCCCAGTCGGCGAGTTGATCCTCGCCAATCGGCAGCCAGCCCTGCGCCGCCTCGTCCCCGGCGCCCGCGAACTCAAAACCGGGGTTCACGGCCAGGTTCACCTGGCGTGTGGGATCGGGCGGTTCCTCTTCGGGCTCGACAGCCAGAGAAGGCCACGAGGCCAGACACAGCAACAGAAGGACGACGCCTCGGCACACGACGGGCACGCCGCCCGCGCTGCAGCGGCGGAAGACCCCGAAGGGGAACACATTGTTGCGAGAACTGGAAGGCACAGAGCTTTGCATCGCGCATCTCCAAACGCAAGCGAATGGGACGGCCCGCCAGGGCGGACAGGTCGCGCCCAGGCGAGCCTGCCCTATGCCGAAATCGGTCATCAAATGCTGACTCTATCGGTACACGGCCCCAAAACTGCCCCCTGAAGAAAAACGGCGCGAGTCGTAACTGCTTCCCGTGCCGCGGGTTATGGTGGCGAGGCCGAGGAGACTCGAACTCCCAACCTTCGGATCGACAGTCCGATGCTCTAGCCAATTGAGCTACGGCCCCGCCTTCGGACTGCAACACCGCATTCTACGGGGGGACAACTCGTCCTGTCAAGTTCATCAGCTCAGCTTGACTGGAGAGGGTAACCGCCTGGGTGCAAGCGGTCCGGCGGCGAGGCTCTGCTGTCACCATGTGCGCGCCGTGCGGCGCCTGGAGTTCGCTTCGGCACGGGAGTGTGGCTGCGCTGCTACTACAACTTTCATCCGGCCGCGTATGGCGCTGTGATTCGGGCGCGAGGTCAGGACGCCGGCCATGCAGGCTGGTCTGGTCGCCAAGCGGCTGACGCTGCGGGGGTGTTCACGGCCACAGCGCTTCCGTTGTTGCTCGTTCGGATCGGGCGCTTCCGTGCCATATACGCCCGTTTCACGCCGGACAGGTCGACCCGCAACACTTCCCGGCGGAAGCACCGCGTCGACGCCGGTCAGGCGTGAACTTCGGAAGGGAGCGGCCCGGGACGTCGCCCTTGCTATTCCCGCCGAAGCCGGTACACTACGGGCGAGCGTGTGGCTCGCGGGCCTGCTCATGCGGGATTGCGGGGTCCTTCGCATGGGATCGGCCTTGCGGGAGAGGCTGCGAGGCGTGACGTGCCGAGGCGTTCGGCCGAGACGCGAGCGCCCGTTGAAGGAAGCACGAAGAGGCAACGGAAAGGCAGGATCGACGATGGGTGAGAACAGCCCGGCTTATCGCTGGCACTGTGCGACGATGGAGGCGGCCTTCGCCCCGCGCGACGGGGCCGGCCTCCTGGCGTTCAAGGACAGAATTTGGCTTCTGGGCGGCTGGAACCCAAGCGACAAAGAGCATTTCCCCAAGATCTGCAACAGCGAAGTCTGGTCTTCGGCGGACGGGGCGACCTGGGACATCGAAATCCTCCAGGCGCCGTGGGAGGGCCGCCACACGGCCGGCTATGCCGTACACCGCGGACGGATGTGGATCGTGGGCGGCGACTGCAACCAGGGCCACTATCAGAACGACGTCTGGAGCACCGAAGACGGCGTGAATTGGGACCTCGTCTGCGATCCCGTGCCCTGGGCTCCGCGCGCGCTGCACCACACGGTGGCGTTCCACGACCGGCTATGGGTGATGGGCGGACAGACAATGCCGGGCTTTGCGCCCGGCGAGCCCGAACGGTTCCATAATGACGTCTGGTGCTCTGAGGACGGCAAGGACTGGACTCGCCTGCGCGAGCACGCGCCTTGGGCACCTCGGGGCATGGTAGGCAACTGCTGTGTCCTGCACGACCGCATCTGGCTGCTCGGCGGCGGCACCTACAACACGCCGACCACGCCGGACTGGATGCGGTGCAGCGAGGTCTGGAGCACCAAGAACAGCGTGGGCTGGGAGTATCACGGCGATGCTCCCTGGGCCCCGCGCCGTTACCACGAGGTGTCCGCGTTCGATGGGCGCATGTGGGTGATGGAGGGCGCTGGCTCACCGGGCCAGAACCGCAACGACGTGTGGTTCAGCGAGGACGGCCTGGAGTGGCGCGAGCTGCCGGACACGCCCTGGAAGCCACGCCACGCCGCCAGCGTGTGCGTTTTCGACGGGGGGCTCTGGGTGGTCGCCGGAAACAACATGGAGCCTGATGCGTGGAAACTGACACGTGCGTGAGGCATGCGGCAGGCCGACAGTGAGGGCTCTTCCCCGGGGCAGGGCCATGGTTGTTTCTTCCCAAGGGAAGCTCCATTTCGGACCTCGACCCTCCCGCGCAGCGCACCGACCCCCACGAACAAGGCCGACCGGTTCCACTATGACTACCGCAACCGCCTCATCAAGGTGGAGCACTCGGACGATTACGGCGAGGGGACTCCCACGTGGTCAACGGTTGTGGAGTACTACTACGACGGCCTCAACCGCCGCGTGAAAAAGGACCTTGCATCCGGCACCGATATCATCTATCTGTATGACGGCTGGCAGGTGCTCGAGGAGAGGGAGTGGGACACCAACGGCGAGGGGGCGGAAGACGACAAGTGGGAGCCGAGGCGGCAGTACGTTTACAGCGCCACCTACATAGACGAAGTCCTGATCTTTGACAAGGACACTGATGACGACGGGGACTGTGTAGACGGCGGAGGATCGAGCCGCCACTTCTACTGCCAGCAGGCCAACTGGAACGTAGTGGCCGTAACCGATTCCAGTGGAGACACCGACGAGAAGATCAAGTATGACGCCTACGGCGAATCCACCGTCACAGTCCAGGGCGGCCACTCAGCCACC
>JAUWZH010000351.1 GCA_030615435.1 Candidatus Brocadiaceae bacterium
CCCGCGCTCCACTGAATCGCCCCCCCGGCCCGCGCCCACATGGAGCCCCCCCGCTCCCCCCCCGCCCAAAGCGGCCCGGGAGTGGTCTCACGCTACCAGAGCCTCAGCCCCACACCCCCGGCGGCGATTGCCGCCCCGACCAGCATCAACATGACGCAATGCCAGAGTTTCACGTGCCGACTCCGCAGAATGCCCTCTTATGGTACCATCGGCAGGATTCCCAAAGCAACCGCTTCGGAGCAGAGGAGATATCCTTCGAGCCCCCGGGAAGGTCCCGCAGGAGGCATCAGTCCTCGAACGAGGACTCGAAGACCTTCAGGGCGCACCAGCGGCCGCACATCGAACAGTGGTCGTCCCGACTCTCGCCCTGGAGGAGCTCGGCGAAAAGCGCCGGGTCCAGCGCGAACTTCTCCATCCCATCCCAATCGCGCCCCGTGCGCAGTTCGCCCATCTGCCTGTCCACTTCCCTCGCGCCCTTGATCCCCTTGGCGATGTCCCCGATGTGGGCCGCGATGCGGGTAACGATTACCCCCGTCCTCACGTCATCTTCGTCCGGCAGGCCGATGTGCTCCTTTGGGGTGAGATAGCACAGGAAGTCCGCCCCGGCACCGGCCGCCACGGCCCCTCCGATGGCCCCGACAACATGGTCGTAGCCGGGAGCGATGTCGGTCGGCAGAGGACCCAGCACGTAAAAGGGGGCCCGGTCGCAGTATTCCTTCTCAAGCTTCACGTTCCGCTCGATCTGGTGGAGGGGTATGTGCCCGGGGCCCTCGATCATCACCTGCACGCCGCTTTCCCGGCAGCGCGTGGCCAGCTCGCCGAGGACCTTCAACTCGTAGATCTGGGCCCGGTCCGTGGCGTCCTCGATGCATCCCGGCCTCAGCCCGTCGCCGAGGCTGAGCGTCACGTCGTACTGCCTGGCTATGGCGAGCACCTCGTCGAAGTGCTCGTAGAGGAAGCTCTGTCTGCGGTGCGTCGTCATCCACTTGATCATGAACGAGCCCCCGCGGCTCACCACGCCCATGAGCCGCTCACTCAGCAGTGGGATGCCTTCCCGCGTCACGCCCGCATGCAGGGTGGCGAAGTCCACCCCGTCCCTGGCGTGTTCCTCGAAAACAGCCAGGTAAGAATCCAGGCTCATCGCCTCCGGTGAGCCGCTCTCGATGACGGCCTGGTAGATCGGAACAGTGCCCACGGGAGCAGGGCAGTGCTCGATGATTGCCCGGCGCACCTCGTCCACGTCCCCCCCGATGCTGAGGTCCATGACGGTGTCCGCTCTGGCGTCCAGGGCCGCCCTCAGCTTCTTCAGCTCCGCCTCCAGGCTGCA
Organism: Candidatus Brocadiaceae bacterium; assembly: GCA_030615435.1. Taxonomy (GTDB): domain Bacteria; phylum Planctomycetota; class Brocadiia; order SM23-32; family SM23-32; genus JAUWZH01. The sequence continues at coordinate 1,328 of JAUWZH010000351.1, forward strand.
GCGGGCGGGCGAAGTGCCGATGTTCGCATTCACCTTGGTCTTGAGGCCCTCCCCGATTCCGATGGGCACGAGCCCCTTGTGGCTCTTGTTGGCGGGCACCACCACAAGGCCCTCACCGATGCGGGCGCGCAGGTCCTCCAGGCCCATGGATTCATCGGTCGAGACCCGCTCCATCTCGGGCGTGCTGCGCCCTTTCCTTGCCATCTCGAGCTGAGTCATGGCGCTTATCTCTATCTCCTGTATTGCCGTCCCCGGAAAAACACAGGCCGCGACGCCTCTCCAATCGGGCGGGCCGCGCCCGGGTTCAGACCTCTCTACGGTAGCCGCCCTCGTCGGTGCGCCGCAGCTTCTGAAAGCCGTGGCTGCGAAGGTTGCCGTCGCTGAGCACATTCCCTTTGCCGGCGCTGAAGGAAACGGGCACCTTCCGCACCTCTGCCCCGCACCGGGGACAGCGCTCCAGTGGCGTCTCGCTCATACCCTGAAGGGCCTCGAACCCGTCACGGCAGTGCTCACATCCTTCTCCCGTCGCCTGGTAAACGTAGAGCGGCATGTGTCCGGGCCTCACTGGCGCTTACAGATAGCGCACGAAGCCGTTGTTCTCATCCACCAGAATCTTGCTGGGCTCGACCGGCTCCTCGGCCAGCTCAAAACCCATGATAATCACCTCGTCCCCGGGCTTGATGAGACGGGCAGCGGCGCCGTACATGCATATGGCGCCCGAGTCCCGCTCCAACGGCATCACATACGTCTCCACCCGCGCGCCGTTGGTGGTGTCCACCACCAGCACCTTCTCTCCCGGCATCAGGCCGGCCTTCTCCACCAGGGCCTCGTCAACGCCTATGCTGCCG
>JAUWZH010000224.1 GCA_030615435.1 Candidatus Brocadiaceae bacterium
CACGCTTGATCTTGAGGGCTACAGAACGGGAAGCCTTAATGAAGCATTACGAAGAGAAGAGATATACTGAACGGGTCGCGATTGAACGGATAGAAGCCGAGAGCAGAGCGCAAGCGGACGATATGGTAGTCGCTGAGGTTCCTTTCACTATCTTGCTTAACGGTGTGGAGGTGGCAACTCTTCTCTGTTATCCCAGCGCACTGACCTTCCTGGCGGCGGGCTATCTGTTCTCTGAAGGCTTCGTTGATGCGGGAACTGATTTGAGCGAGATAGTGGTGAACGAGAAGGGGTGTTATGTCCAGGTGACTGCGAAGGGAACAGTGCGACTCCCGCATGGTAATCTTACAGGGAGACTGGTGATCTCGGGCTGCGGTCAATGTCGTGTCCCGCTGATGCAAGGTGTGGGCAATGGGTTGCCTGCCCCTGTGTCGAGTGATTTGCGAATGGATCACAGAGTCCTGATAGAGATGATGAACCAATTTCAGGAGAGCTCTGCTGTTTTCCGAGATACGGGGGCGGTGCACTCCTGCGCCATCTGCGACCGCAGGGCACTGGGATATCAGGCGGACGACATAGGAAGACACAACGCCCTGGACAAGGTCGTCGGCTGGAGTTTTCTGAATGGGATAGACAGGGAAGACAAAGTGCTTTTGATCACAGGGAGAGCTTCTTCGGAGATGGTCCTCAAGACCGTGCGGGCTGGCATACCGGTGCTTGTTTCGCGCTCCGCAGCCACTTCCCTCGGCGTAAGTCTTGCGGAACACCTCGGATGCACGCTGATCGGGTTTGCGCGCGGCGGAAGGATGAATATCTACAGTCACGGATTCAGGGTGGGGTGAGACTGTGACGTGGGAAGGTTACAGCGAGAAGGTAATGGAGCATTTCGCCCACCCCCGGAACATTGGGGTCATCGAGAATCCCGATGGCGTAGGCCAGGTCGGTAACCCGATATGTGGCGACATCATGAAAGTGTTTATCGAAGTGAAAGATGGCAGGATCGTAGACGCAAAGTTTCAGACATTTGGCTGCGCTGCAGCTATTGCCACCAGCAGCATGGGACCGAGATGGTCAAAGGAAAAACCATCGAGGAGGCGCTGGCCATCTCCAACAAAGCAGTGGCGGAGGCGCTTGGCGGGCTCCCTCCGATAAAGATGCACTGCTCAGCCCTGGCTGAACGGGCTCTTCAGGCGGCGATTCACGACTACCAGGCGAGACAGCGCGGAGAAGGCCATGAGGGAGGCGATAATGGAGATGCCTGCTGCCATGAATGACAAGCGCTACTCGAGACAGGCACTCTTTGATGGGATCGGCGAGAGCGGACAGAAAAGGATCCAGAACGGCTCTGCTGTTATCATTGGCTGTGGCGCTCTCGGGACGATCATCGCAAACAATCTGGCAAGGTCTGGCGTGGGCCGGATAAGAATCGTGGATCGGGACTTCGTGCAACTTAACAACCTTCAGCGGCAGGTGCTGTTCGACGAGGAGGACGCACAGCGCCGGCTGCCCAAGGCCGTTGCGGCGGTCAAGAGACTTAACGAGATCAATTCGTCCATTGAGCTGGAACCGGTGGTCTGCGACGTGAACCCGAAAAACGTCGAGGAGTTGATCCGCGGGTTTTCGGTCGTTCTGGATGGCACTGACAATATAGAGACCCGTTTCCTGCTGAACGACGCGTGCATCAAAGGCGGAATACCATGGGTTTATGGCGCAGCAGTCGGCTCAACGGGGATGACGATGCCGATCGTGCCCGGTAAGACACCTTGTCTTCGTTGCATGATCGCCGAGATGCCGCCTCCGGGAGCACTCCCAACTTGCGATAGGGCAGGGGTCTTGAACTCCATTACGGCTGTCGTGGGCTCGCTGCAAAGCACCGCAGCCCTGAAACTCCTCATTGGAAAGCGGGAGCCGCGGTGCCAGCTCACATGCATTGACGTCTGGGAGGGCGAGTTCAATAGTGTCGAAGTTCTGAGGAAGGAGGATTGCCTCACATGCGTTCAGCGCTGTTTCGAGTTCCTCCAGAGCAAGGCGACCTCCTGGACCACAGTCTTGTGCGGTAGAAGCGCAGTGCAAATAGTCCCGCCTGAAGAAAGGCCGATATCTTTGAGGGCTCTTGCAAAGTCGCTCACTCATGCAGGCGGAGTCTCGTACAATGAATTTCTGCTGACCTTGAAACTGAACAACTACGAGCTGATTGTCTTTCCGACTGGAAGAGCCATGGTCAAGGGAACGGCGGATGAGTCTGTGGCGCGCGCACTTTATGCAAAGTACGTAGGGACATGACAGCCTTCGAGCGCCGTGAGCAAGGATTACAAGGCGAACGACGTCGCAGACATCAGAACTTGCCTGAGGGGGTTGCTCTCTGTTTCTCAAGAGGGAGATAGAGCATGGCAAAGAATCCCTGGAAAGAAGTCGCGGACATCATCCTGAGTCACGGCGCCACAAGGGTGCGGAAGGTGGATCCTCGGCAGGTGCCGACCGGTGAATGGGTAAGGCTCAAGTGCCAGTTCGGCTGCGGAGGTTATGGTCAGTGTCTCACGTGCCCTCCGCATGCCCCAACACCGGAGGAGACGCGCAAGTTGCTCGACGACTACTCGACCGGGTTCCTTATCTATTGGGGCCATGAGGCCGGCGGGCGCAAGGCGCTGGCAGAGATAGAGAGGCAGGTATTCCTGAAGGGCTGGTACAAAGCGTTCGCACTCGGCTCAGGGCCGTGCGAACTGTGCCGTGAATGCGACCTCGAGTGGCCGTGCAACCACCCGTCGCAGGCACGCCCTTCGATGGAAGCCTGCGGAATTGACGTGTTCCAGACTGCGCGGGACGCAGGCTTTCCGATTCAGGTGGTGACCTGTCACGAGGATGTGCCGAACTTCTACTCGCTGCTCCTGGTGGAATGAAGAATTTGTCACTCCCCGTCGGGGTCGCTCTTCACACGGCGAAACGTTTCAGGAAACGGTTCAAGGGTGCTCAGTAGCTAGAGGAGAAAAGCAATGAGCAGGGACAATATGTGGATGTTCGACACGAAGGTAATTCACGCATCCCAAACGCCGGAAGAATGGCAGAGCGGGTCGTTGCCTCCCATCTACCAGACAGCTTCTCACAAGTTCGACACGGCGCAGGAGCTCAGCGAGGTCTTCGCGGGAAAAGAGGCGGGGTACATTTACCTTCGCCTGCGTAACCCAACTAACGACGTGCTGGAACGGAAGATAGCCGCGCTCGAGGGCGGGGTAGGCGCGGTTGCGACGAGTTCCGGGATGGCTGCAGTCACCGACACTGTTATGGCGATCGCCGGCGCCGGCGACGAGATTGTCTCGGGAAACAGTCTTTTCATGTCCACATACCTTCTTTTCGCCAATGTTCTGCCGAGGTTCGGCTTAACGGCGAAGCTGGTCGAGACAGTCGAACTGGCCCAGTACGAGCAGGCAATCACGGAGAAGACCAAGCTCATCTTTGTGGAAACGATAGGGAATCCCAAGATGGACGTTCCCGACATTGCAGAGCTTGCCCGCATTGCGCATCTGCACTCGATACCGCTTGTGGTGGACAACACGCTTGCTTCGCCCTACCTGTTCAGGCCGATCGAGCACGGCGCCGACATCGTTGTCCATTCGCTGACGAAGTTCTTCAATGGTCATGGGAGTGCTGTCGGAGGAGTGATCATCGACTCGGGGAACTTCCCCTGGCCCCTGGAGAAGTACCCGGACTTCAAGCTTTCGGCGGAGAAGAGGCCCGATGCGCCTTTCCTTGACAAAGTCTGGCGCGAGATACACATCAACTTCGGCACGACCCTTGCCCCCTTTCACTCGTTCCTGACAATAATCGGGCTTGACACCTTGGCACTGCGGATGGCGCGCCACATGTCCAACACGCAGAAACTGGCCGAATACCTTGCCAGCCACAAGAAGGTCAGATGGGTGAACTTCCCCGGATTGCCTGCGAGCCCCTCGCATGAGATCGCCCAGCGACAGTTCGTTGGCAAGGGTTATGGAGCGCTCCTTACTTTTGGACTGGCCGACCAGGAAGCGTGCTTCAAGTTCATTGACAGCGTCAAGCTCGCCTATCATCTTGCAAACCTCGGCGACAGCAAGACGCTCGTAATTCATCCTTATTCATCGCAGTACGTCTCCTTCACGGACGAGAAGCGAGAAGAGCTGTCCATCCCTGCTGAGATGATCCGCGTTTCTGTCGGCATAGAACACCCTGACGATATTATTGCGGACTTCGAGCAGGCTCTGGAGGCGACGTAAACACGAGCTCGGGCGGCTGGCGGCTCCTTATTCGAGAGGCCTGCTGCGAAGGCCTTTACGAAATGCGAATGTCGCGCCGATCCTGACTGGCGGGCTCACGGCCCGTAGTATGCCTCACGGTGTGGGAGGATCCCCGAGTAAGCCGCGACGTACGGAGGACCAGATCGGACGGCATTTCCGTCGCATGCACCTGCGTTATCCGGATGGCTGAGCCAGATCGGCAGGGTGCCGTCTGCCACGGCGCGTCTCAGGGCCACAGCGCTTTGCCTCCGGATGCCACATCCCGTCACAGGGCGTGTTTGGTGCGCCAAGGCGCACGCCACGAAATCGGAACCGTGATGACAGAGGAACGATCAGTGGGGATCGTCCAAACGCAGCACTGGCGCTTTGCGGAGCCGCCGAACGAGCTTGAACTGCGCTGCGGAGCCAGGCTCGGCCCGATTGACGTGGCCTACG
>JAUWZH010000112.1 GCA_030615435.1 Candidatus Brocadiaceae bacterium
GGCCTCGTACCATTCGATGGTCTTCCGAAGCCCTTCTTCGAAGGGCGTCTGAGACCGGAAACCGAACTCCTCCCAGGCACGCGCGGTGTCCAGGCATCTGCGCGGTTGGCCGTCGGGTTTGGCCGCGTCCCACTCTCTACGCCCCTCGAAACCGGTCAGCCGGCCAATGAGAGTCGCAAGGTCCCTGATGGCAATCTCAGAGCCCGTGCCGATGTTCACCGGTTCGGGCTTGTTGTAATGTTCAGTGGCAAGGAGTATGCCCTCGGCTGCGTCTTCGACGTAGATGAACTCTCGCGAAACGCTCCCCGTGCCCCAGGCGACGATATTGTCCTCCCCTGCCTGTCTGGCGTCCACGCACTTCTTGATGAGTGCGGGGATGACGTGGCTGCTTTGCGGGTCGAAGTTGTCCCTCGGCCCGTACAGGTTCACGGGGAGCAGGAAGATACCGTTGAACCCGTACTGCTGCCGATACGCCCGGCACTGCACCAGCAGCATCTTCTTTGCCAGGCCATATGGGGCGTTCGTCTCTTCGGGGTAGCCGTCCCAGAGGTCTGCCTCTCTAAACGGCACGGGGGTGAACTTGGGATAGGCGCAGATCGTGCCGATGGCCACGAACTTCTCTATGGCGCGCAGCCGGGCCTCTTCGATGAGCTGCACTCCCATCATGAGGTTCTTATAGAAGAACTCGCCGGGATGCTCCCTGTTGGCACCTATTCCCCCGACAACCGCCGCAAGATGGATGACGATGGCCGGGCGTGCCTCGTCGTACATCCGGCGGACCGCGTCCATCTGGGTCAGGTCATAGTCTCGGCTGCGCGGCACGAAGATGTTGCGTGCCCCGCGCTCGTGCATCTTTTCTATCACGTGTGAGCCCAGAAACCCTGCGCCGCCAGTCACGCAGAAGCGGCGACTCGACCAGAACTCTTCACTCATGGGGAGACACCTTCGCTTGACGGGGTTCTGAGTCCGCTGACTCGGCGGCCGACCGCTCCTTCCGGGCAAGCTCCACGTCGCTGTCAACCATCATGTGGGCAAGTTCTTTGAAGGTGACCTTCGGCTCCCACCCGAGCTTCTCACGCGCCTTCGAGGAATCCCCAACGAGCAAGTCCACCTCGGTGGGACGAAAGTAGCGCGGGTCAATCTCCACGAAATCATGCCAGTCAAGATCCAGGTGGTTGAAGGCTTCGTCGAGGAACTCGCGCACTGAGTGCGCTTCCCCGGTAGCGATCACGTAATCATCAGGCTCGTCTTGCTGCATCATCAGCCACATTGCGCGAACGTAATCGCCGGCAAAACCCCAATCGCGCTTCGCCTCCAGGTTGCCCAGGTAGAGCTTGTCCTGCAAACCGAGCTTGATGCGGGTTGCGGCGCGGGTGATCTTGCGGCTGACGAACGTCTCGCCGCGTCGCGGTGAGCCGTGATTGAAAAGGATCCCGTTCCAGGCCAAGATGCCGTATGCCTCTCGATAGTTGAGGGTCTGCCAGAATCCGAAGACCTTGGCGCACCCATAGGGGCTGCGCGGATAGAACGGCGTCTTCTCGGTCTGGGGCACCTCCAAGACCTTTCCGTACATCTCGCTGGAGGAGGCCTGGTAGAATCGGGGCGAACACCCGGCATGGCGCACGGCCTCCAGCAGGCGCAGCGTGCCAAGCGCGTCCACGTTGGCCGTATAGATGGGCTGGTCAAAGGACACGCGCACATGGCTCTGCGCCCCGAGGTTGTAGACTTCGTCCGGCTGCACGGTGTTGACAATGGACGCCAGGTTCGAGCCATCGGAGAGATCGCCGTAGAGCAGGTGCAGCCTCACATCAGGCTCATGAGGATCCTGGTAGAGGTGTTCGATCCTGCCCGTGTTGAAGGAGGAGCTTCGACGGATAAGCCCCCAGACCTCGTAGCCCTTGCCCAGAAGAAGCTCTGCAAGGTAGGAGCCGTCCTGTCCCGTAATGCCTGTGATCAACGCTTTCTTCATGAATTGTGTACCTCAGACGCAGATCTCATCTTCCCTGATGTCAGCCATTTGCCACATGGCTCAACCGTCAACCTTTACCTCGGGAACGAGGAATTGTCAAGCACATCCGCGGAGTTCATCGAAAGGAAGGCGTGCGCTACGAGCGACGAGCACCGGTCGCCTTACACCCGAACCGTGGCGATGCGTATGGTGAAGCGGTATTCCTGGCCGTCGGTGAGGGGTTCGGACTGCCAGGTGCAGCGGGCCGCCACCGTGGGGTGGTTCATGGGGACGGTGGCGTCGGGGGCTGAGAAGTTCCCGGCGCCGGGGCCGAGGTACTCCTTGGCCCGATTGTACAGCCACGTGACGGGGATCATTCCGCCGGCGCCAGCCTCCGCTTCCACCCACATCGGCTCCGCTGGGCGCCCCGATCGAGAAGGGCATGATCCTCCCGGGTGTTAGCCTCGGTGACGGAGTCACGGCACTCTCAAGCACTGTCTGCGGGGCGGCCCTCAACGGAGAACGCAGGCAATTCGCCGCTTGCATGCTTGCGTATGTACGCTCTCAAATGCCCCTCGTATTCACCGAACGCGGTTGCCATTGCGCGAATAGCCGGGTTAGTCTCTGCCAAGAAAGCCCGGACGGCAGCATCAGCCTCGGCGGCTGCCGCAACGTGGGCATCACGTCCTTTCTCCAGAGCCTTCATTTCCTCGTTGGCCGCCAACTTGACATGTACGAACTTCCTCAGAAACGCTTTCCTGATTTCTTCCACCACAGCCGTGACTTTCCCTGCAGCCGCCAGCAACTCAGGGTGGCCGTCCAGCAAAAGGCACAGTCGGAAGTTGCGAAGGTATATCCGCCTGCAAAGCTGTTGAATGGAGTTCTGATGGTCGGCTAATTCCTTGATGCCTCCTGGGATGTCTCCAAGATTTGTGGGCAGCTTATCACCAAGAAGTTCGATACAATCTGCGTGGAAATCGTAGAGAGCTTTTCTCTGTTCTCGGAGCAAGGCTGATTGCTGAATGCCGCTAATCTGGAGTTGCATACGAAGCTTTTCGTGCTCGCGAGCATATTCCGAACGAATCGCTTCAACTCTCCGCGTGATATCAGCTATATCCTCTTTGGTCGCAAGATTTTCTGCCTTCTTCTTGACATAGCTCCGAAGAAACAGCCCAACCACCACTACTATTAGCACGAGAACCGCTAGCATCACTTGGGTAAGTACCATGATCCTTCTCCTGGCAACAAAGCTAAATGCACCATCTTAGAATACTCCCTTCTGAATCAGGACGCCAAGTCTTCGACTGTGCGTTGTTTGCGGCCTTGCCCTTGCCCAGGACTTCAGAGTCTTGGGCCTAGCCGCCAATATATGGTGGGGCCAGGGCTGGGAGCAAGGGCTTGGTGTCGATATCGTCAGACAATCTGAACCTGCAGCGTGGGCGCTGCAGGCACGTCAGAGTCAGCCGTTGCACGGTGCTCGTCGGTGTTCGCCGTCTCGATCCCATTGAGATGCGCCGCCGTAGCAATACGGACGGCGAAGAGATACTCCTGGTCGTCCACGAGCGCCTCCGACTCCCACGAATGCCAGTCTGCACTCGTCTGGCGGCTCTGGCACCGCGTCGGGGTCGGTGAGACCTTCCTTTAGCTCGCCGGTGTCCATCAGGCCGGCCAGCTCGTCCTTCGGGAACCTAATCAGGCCGATGTCGTAGCCAGCATCGCTCAAGGCACCCGTGCCGTAACCCGCGCGCAAGGCAAGAGTTAGTCGTGGTGCAAGGGGGCCTGGTAAAGAAAACTTGACCAGCGCCGGACCTCCGGCAGGTCTTCTTTGCGAGTAGCCCGGGGACCTTGCAGAACAGGACGCTATCCGGTATAGTGATATAGGCGCGGTTGGAAAGGTCGGGATGATAAGAAGCTTCAAAGACGACGACCTGGAGGAACTCTACTACGAGGGACCTGGGCGGCGCACCAGGCGCATACCGGTGGACCTCCACAGGGTCATCCTCCGGAAACTCGATCAGATTTTCAACGCCGTGGAGCTGACCGACCTGCGCGTACCGCCGGGCAACCGGCTGGAGCCGCTCAAGGGCGAACGCAAGGGTTACCACAGCATACGCGTCAACGACCAGTGGCGGATCGTCTTCCGCTGGGAACGCGACGCCGCCTGCGAGGTGGAGTTGACTGATTACCACTGACATCCAACGAAGGGAGGTGAGATCATGGGCGCCAGGCTCCCGAAAGACCCCACACACCCGGGCGAAATGCTGATCGAGGAGTTTCTGAAGCCATTGGGGCTCACGCAGTCGGCCTTCGCCGAGCATATCGGCGTGAGCTTCAAGCGGATCAACGAGATCGTGAACGGCAGGCGCGCGGTCACGCCCGAGACGGCGTGGCTGTTCAGCCAGGCGCTCGGCACGACGCCGCAGTTCTGGACGAACCTCCAGGCGACCTACGACTTGGTCCATCACCGCGTCGAACGCGAAGTCAAACGCATCAAGGCACTGACCTGAGACGCGCACGTTGTCCGTGTGATCTGTCATCCTGCCGGCTTCTCCATGGTGGCCGGAACGCGCTCCGACTCGCGTCCTGGCTGGTGCTCATGGGCGAGCACATGAAGGACGTCGCCGCCTGGTGCCACCACTCGACCGCCACCACCACCGAGCAGTTCTACGTGCACCTGTGCCCGCGCGGCGGGTAACTGCTTGTCTGCCAAGATGTTACGTGTGTTCGTGGAGCCGGGGGAAGATTTGGGGGAAGCGGCGGGCGCGGAAGTCGTAAGGCTTTGGCCCGTGCGGAGTTAGAAATGCGGGCTCGCAGCTTGCCATGCTAGGTGTCGGGGGTCCGAATCCCCTCACCCGCTCCATTTGTCTGCACCCCTATTCGCTCCCGATACCCGCTCTCGTGCCCTTCTGGGGCCTTTTCACGGATTCCCCCGTCTGGCGGTCCACAGCACCTCTCTTGCCTGTCATTGTCCCTGATGTGCACGAATTGTCAGGTTTTGGTGCAAGCATTGGAGCAAGCGTTCCGGCGCTGTCTGTCCCGGTTGCCCGTTCCTATTGAGCGTCTGCTCGGCCGGGCAGCAGCAATCCCGGCAAGACCTCAAGTGCGTTCCTGACGTCCGGCAACTCCGGGTCCGTATAGGCATTCATCGTCAGGGCGATTGAGCTATGCCGCAGCCTGCTCCGCCGAAGTAGCGTTCGACTACGAAGGCTGGATCGCCGCCTACCACATCCCACCCGCCTGCCCGCTGCTGCCTGCCCACGGGGAGTTGAGGTGGTCGCCGACTACGGCAGCGTTCGCGGCGTGTTGGGATGTCGAGAATACCTGTAACGCAAATCTGTGGTTTGATCCACGCTCGTGTTCTCTGCAAGGAGTCCTATCACTTTGAGCTTCTGCGTTCCTTCATGAAAGCCCCACTCACTCCTCATCGGTGGGATCGAGTTCTCCACCGGGACAGCGCGGCCAGCTCGCGGTGATTCGGCTGATACGCTCCTTGAATCGCTCGTAGACCCGCTCCGACTCCTCCCGCGTTTCAACACCCGTCACTGCGAGGGCGCACTTCAAATCGGGTGCAAGCAACCTGTCGAGCACGTCCACCTCGTCTTTGTTTATCCGCACCTTTACAAGGATGCCTGTGCCGCGGTAGCTGTCGCGCACCGCTTCTGGCTGGTTCGGACAGGGGTCTGAATCCTTCACGAGGACGCAGACTGCGCTCTCCACTTGCTGCAGGTTCGGCGTGCGCAACTGCAGCGGCATGTTGTGTGCGATATCGCCACAGGTATGCAATGCGATTCCGCCGAAATGCTCGGCAATGCGGCTGTTGTATGGCAGGCATCCCACCTCGTACGCCTTCGGGGACAGGAAAGCCATGTTGTCGTCGCTTACTGAAATGCCAGACCAGCAGGGGTGACAGAACATCACGTGGCCCGGCAGCGACAGGCAGGGCCCTATTGCTTCCATCTGCATCTCTGAGAACGTGATGATCAGATCAACGATCACATTCATGAACCGTTCGACGCGCTCAGGCTCGTAGCTGCTTACGAGAAAGAACTCGTTGGTTTCCATCAGGAGCGAGGCCGTGTCGTTGGGGCTCTGCGTATCCGTCAGGCAGATCGGCAGCCTGTCGTGTGTCATCTCACGGTACCAACGAATGCGGTCCAACACTTCTTGCATGGGTTCCGATGCCATAGGATCGGGCATGGTGATATCGGAGACCTCATCAGCGCTCTTGAAGATCGGACGTGTCTGCGGTGCGGCGCCGGGATCCCAATAGTAGCGCGACCCAAAAGCTGCCGCGTACAGGCCCACACCATACCACGGTTCCAAATGAGGGAACATTCCGTCGCTGGCCCACTCGATGTTGGCTGCCATGTTCTGAAGCGTGAGCCGAAGGTAAAGCTCACGGTCTGCGCACATATCGTTGTTCCACATGTCCCACGTCGGATAAATGACCACCGGCACGTCATGCGGGCGGTTCCCCTCAGCCCACTCATACATGAAGCGGTCCTTTTCCTCCATGACGGAGAGGAACCTGTCATACGGGAAGGTCTCCGGACTTATCAGTTCATCACTCACGTTCTGTCTCCTTTTCTCCATGCATTTGACACTTCCCCGACGTAAGCTCTTTGTTAGACCCTGAAAAGCTCAATCTTCGTATCAGCCATGCCTGCCTGCCGAAGCAGACGTTCCGCGAGTTCTGGAACCATAAGAAGCAGCGGTAGGCGTAGAAGTCCTTGCGCAAGTGGTTCTGGCGGGCGATACACCCGCGTCTGAGGCGGCTTCCGGAGCCGCAATTCGCGCACAGATTCTTGTCAGGAGCCCCTCGAGGATGCCCGGTATCTTTTCCTAGCACCAGCTACCTCTTGGGTACCAGGTCCGGGCCCTCCTGGAGGTTGCTCTTCGTGTTCAGCCGCTCGACGCCGTCCTCTGTGACCAGGAACATGTTCTCGTACCAGATCACGCCGAATTCGCATTCGCAGACGAAAACGGTGCCGCGCTCCATGGTGATCCGGTTCCGTTCGACCTCTCCAGGGAACTCATTTGTGAGGAACGGCTCCTCGTGTGGTTCGATCCCCACGCCGTGGATGTAAAGGAGCGGGTCGGGCCCGTACTTGTCGCCCACGACCTCCTTTGTAATGGTGCGCAGGTTCTCGAACACCTCCATTGCGGGCAGACCGGGCCGTATGGTTTGTATCAGCTCGTCCTGAACACGCCGGTGCTCGACGATGGTCTCGACTACTTCCTTCTCCGGCGTGCCCACACAGAGGCGCAACATGATGTCCGCCCAGTATCCCTGGTAGCGCAAGCAGAGGTCGCATTCGAACGTCTTGTCGGCGCCGATCGGCTCGTCGAGCACGCTGCCGCACCAGTGCTGACGCAGGATCAGGCTCGCGTCGAGCCCTTCGCGCTTGTCCGGCTCAGCGGGCACCTCGGGGCGCCAGAAGACAGGGGTCGGAGCCATTTCGCAGCCGTACTCGACCGCTGTTGTTTCGATGATGCGGCGCAGTTCTCGGCGGGTCGAGTCCGCCCGTGCCTGTTCGCAGACCCTGTGCCAGGCGGTCTCAGCGCATTCGATGGCCCTCCGCATCAGGGCGAGCTGCTCCTCGCTCTTCACCGAGCGCATCTGCTTCATGATCCAGGCGGCATCTACGAGCTCGAGTTCGGGCAGCTCGTCGCGCAGCGTCAGGGCGTGCAGCGCGGGAAGGCGCATGCGCTCGATGCCGAGCCGGCCGCGGCCCAGGTCGTGTTCCTTCAGTGCGCGCACGAGCGTTTTCGCCACTTCATCATACGAGCGCGCTTTGCGCAGGATGCGATACATGTCCTTCTCAAACACGGTCTGCACGAGCAGTTGGGCGAAATGCCGGCCGGCGATGCTGAAGGGCTCACCCTTTGCCGGCACGACCAGCAGGAGAGGGCAATCGTCGAGCTCATGGTGTATCCGATCGAACATGTCGATGGCGTACGCCACATTGAACCCATCGGCCAGGAGGATGGCGTCGAGACCGTTCTCACCGAGCATTTCTTGCAGGCGCTTCAGCTCAAACATCTTTCTTCTCCTCAGTCGAGATTCCCCGAGTCGCACGCTGAC
>JAUWZH010000122.1 GCA_030615435.1 Candidatus Brocadiaceae bacterium
CGCCTCGGACTGGAGCAGCTCCAGCTCCTCCGAGCGCTGCTGCTCCTGGCTGAGCAGCAGGGAGAGGCGGCTGCGAAGGTCATTCTCCCTGCCGGTCAGTTCCTCCTTGCGGGCGGCGAGATCGCTTCTCTTCCCCTGCAAGTCCCGAATGCGTTCCGTCTGGCGGTCTCCTTCCCCGGCGAGCGCGGTCAGGCGGCTCTGAAACGCCTCGATTTCTTCATCCAGTTCAGCCAGCTCGCTGTTGCGGCTGATGAGGCTGCCCGTCTCCGGTTCTCCTGCTGACCAGAACCCGCCCGGCTCAAAGCAGTCCCCCGAGCGCGAGACGATTCGCACGCCTGCGGGGAGCGGGCCGTCGAGAAGCGCCAGGGCGTCCGCCACGTCCTCCACCACGAAGCAGTTGCCCAGGAGCGCCTCTACGGCCGGCGCGGCGCAATTGGGGCAGCGCACCAGGTCAGTCAGCCGGACCGCCGATACGGACGTCTGCGGAAGCTCCACCCTCTGCTGTGAGCTGAGGCCCTCAAGGGCCAGCACTGCGGCCCTTCCCTTCCTGCCCTCGCGCAGCAGGCGGAGGGCTTCCCGGGCCTGCCGGCGGGTGTTCACCAGGATGGACTGGACGCTGTGGCCGAGGGCGGCCTCCACTGCCAGCGAACCGCTTGTGGGAACCTCGATCAGGTTGGCGAGCAAGCCGGGAGAACCGCTCAGGGGGGATCCCGGCCTCTGGATCTCTTCCAGGAGCACCTTCACGCCGCTGCCCACGCCTTCGGCGCGGGCCTGAAGGTCCTCCAGGAGCTGATGGCGGCTCAGCTTTCCCCTCAATTCCGCCTTGAACTCCCCCATCCTGGACGTCAGGCGTTCCATCTCCGCCGTCGAGCGGGATATCTGGTCCTCCAGGACGCCGAGCTGCTCGTTGAGGCGTCTCAGTTCGGCCCTGAGGGTGCGCATGTGCCCTTCCTGGGCCGAGCGCTCCGTCCGCGTGCGTTCGCAGCGGTCCCTGAGGTGGCGCTCGCGCTCCCGCAGCCGCCTGAGGCGATTGTCCAGGGTCTCACGCTCGGCGCAGAGCATCCCGATCTGGCTCCGGAGCTGCGATTCCTGCTGCATCAGATCGAAGAGGGAGGTTTTCCCCGCCTCGATGACGTTCTGCAGCTCCTCGCGTTGCTTCTCGAGCGAGTTCAGGGCCTTGGTGCGCTCCTGATGGTCCTCCCTCCGCGCGTCGAGGGCGCGCTGGTTTTCCCGGATGCTCTTTTCGGCGTCGGCCATCTCCTGGCGCACGCCGCCGAGTCCGCCCTCGAGCTCCACCGAGCGCTCCTGCAATTCCTTCCGCCGCCCCTCCAGTTCAGCCCGGCGCTTGCGGTTCATCTCGATTTCCTGGCCCAGGCTGTAGTGACGGGCATCCGTGTGGGAGAGGCTCTCCTGGGCCCGCTCGAGCTCCAGGCGGACGCTCTCGAGCCGTTCCTGCGCGGCCGCGAGCTCGCCCCTCAACTGCCCCGTGCGCTCCTCGATGCGGCGGCGAGAGCCCGCACGCTCGGCGACCGCAGCGGCCAGCCGGCTCCTTTGTTCGACGAGGTCCCGGTGGCTGTGAACGCCGAGGGCGAGGCGGAGCTTGCGCAGCTCGTCGTGGTGGCGTTTGTAACTGCGCGCCTTGGCGGCTTGATAGCGGACGCTGCGGAGCTGGCGCTCCAGCTCCTCGACGATGTCATTGACCCGCTGGAGATTCGTGCGGACCCGTTCGAGTTTGCGCTCGGCCTCTTTCTTGCGTTCGAGGAAACGGTTGATCCCGGCGGCCTCTTCGAGGACCTGGCGGCGCTCTTTGGAGCCCGCCCGCAGCAGCATGTCAACCTGTCCCTGCGCGATCACGCTGTATGCGCTCACGCCCACGCCGGTGTCCATCAGGAGCATTCGCAGGTCCTTGAGGCGGCAGAGCGTGCCGTTCAGGAAGTACTCGCTCTCTCCCGAGCGGTAGCAGCGGCGCGATATGCATACCTCCTCGTACTCGACGGGCAGCAGGCCGCGGTCGTTCTGGAGGGTGAGGCACACTTCCGCCAGGCCCAGCGCCTTGCGGGAGGCGCTGCCGCTGAAGATCATGTCGGCCATCTCGTTGCCGCGCAGCTTGCGGGCGTTCTGCTCCCCCAATACCCACTTCAGGGCGTCCACGACGTTGCTCTTGCCCGCACCATTGGGCCCGACCAACCCCGTCAGAGATCCTTCGAACTCAAAGCTGACTTTGTCCGCAAAGGACTTGAAGCCGATCAAGTCGAGCCTTTTCAGCCTCATTTGACCCTCATGCTGTCAGTCGTATCCCAATGGCCAGAAATGCCTTACAGTTGAGAGCACTTACGGCGAGCCGCCGACCATCGCGGCGAAACGGGCAGGGAGCATCTTACTGAAAGCGTGTCGGGGAAATCCAACCGTAGGCGCCGGGCCTTCCCAGCAGGGCTCGGCGAGTGCAAGGACATCTCGAAGGAAGGAATGCGTAACGGGCGCGGCTCTGAATGTCCTATCCAGTTGTGAGTGAAGGGGTTACGCCAACAAGCCCTCGTCCCCTCCGCAACCCCCGGCCGGGCCGACTATCCTGCATCTTGCTCGCCTTGCAGGCGGCGATCAACGGAAAAAGCCGGTCCAAAATCTGATTTGAGCGGCCCGCCTCCCCGGAAAGTGCCAGCTCACCCGGCCGGAACCCCCGAGCCCCGCGCTGCGATGCCGCGCTCGCGGCCGCGAACTGTCACCCGCCGGGCCACCCCCTCGAAGACTTGCGCCATCGCGTCCATCTCCTCGGGCCGGTAAGGGGCAACCTCGCGCAGGGCGGGGTCGAGGCAATGATCCGGCTGGAAGTTCTGAAGGACCACCGTCTCGGCCCCCTTCAGCTCCGGCGCGATGCGCTCCACATCCTCCGGACCCACCAGCCCCGGCACGACGGTTATCCGGAACTCGTGTGACAGGCCGCTCCCTATTATGCTCCGGATCGAGGCCCGCAGGTCCTCCACGTTCACCTCCCGGTCGGTCACTTTCCGGTAGGAGTCCGGGCTGAGCGGGGCCTTGACATCCATCGCGATCCTCTCCACCAATCCCTCGGAGACCAGTCTCCCGACCCATAGTGGCCGGGTGCCGTTGGTCTCGACCATGACCGGAGGGCCGGCGGCGTGGATGTCCGCGATCAACTCCAGCAGCGCCTCCCCGTGCAGCGTGGGCTCGCCTCCTGTGATGACGGCCCCGTCGAGCCAGTCGCGCTGGCGCCGCACGTAGGAGAGAACCTGCTGGCGGGGGATGCTCTCCAGTTCGACCGGCTCCAGCAGGTGAGCGGCGTGGCAGTAGCGACACCGCAGGTTGCAGAAAGGCAGGAACAGCACGCACGAGAGCCGTCCCTCCCATTCCAGCAGGCTGTTCTGGATGAAACCCTTGATTTCCATTGCCTGGTGCTGGCGGTCGCGCTGAGGCCGAGGTATGGGCGGGCGAAGCCTGTCCCG
Organism: Candidatus Brocadiaceae bacterium; assembly: GCA_030615435.1. Lineage (GTDB taxonomy): Bacteria > Planctomycetota > Brocadiia > SM23-32 > SM23-32 > JAUWZH01. The sequence continues at coordinate 3,462 of JAUWZH010000122.1, forward strand.
AAAACGAGGAACAAGGATGGCCTGCCGCCAGGACCCACTGCCGGCATTCACGCCGCTGCCGAAGGCCTTTCGAGGAGGACCAGGTCCTTCAGCACCTCGCTCGGCGGGGCCTCGCCGTCCCAGCGGGCCAGCACTTCCCATTCGTCCTCCATCACCAGGACGGTAGGGGTCTGGAACACGTCGAAGAAGTCCCCCTCTGCCGCGCCGAACTCGGTGTCCGTGTCCATGAAAGCCACTTCGACAGCGTCGGCCATGCCCCATCTGTCGAGCAAGAGGTTGATTTTCTTCAGCGCACTCTTGCACAGCCGGCAGTCCTTCTTGCCATAGACGTGGATTACCATTCACACCCCCTCATGCGCCAATCGGCCCGTAACGTCGAGCGAGAATGCCCCTGGGGACCCCCGCCCTGCCCGCTACAGGTGCTGTGATGACGCTGTAGTTCCCCTTCCGGCGATCTTTGAGTTCGCCGTGTTTTGACTTGTTCCAGTTGTCCACGCGGCTGAAATAGCCCACGATGCGCGTCAGGCCGTGCACCTCCGGACTTCCGCAGTGCCCACAGCGCTCTTTCAGCCCCGGAGTGGCCTTGTGGCACCTGTGACAGACGGTGAACTCAGGGCTGATGGTGAGCTGTGCGGCCTGCGTCATGCGGAAGGTCTTCTCCACCAGATTCATGATGCTCGAGGCCGACGGCAGCTCCTCGCCCACAAAAGCGTGGATGATGGCGCCGCTCTCGATCGCCCGGTGGAACTTGCTTTGGAGGCGAATGCGCGACAACAGGTCCATCTGTGCATCGGCGCGCACGTGGATGCTGTTGGTGTAGTACATCTCATCGGCGTCGGAGTCACCCTTGACGACCTCGGAGGCCTGCTCCGGGAACCTCTGCAGGTCCACCTTCGCCAACCTCCGCGCGGCGCTTTCGGCGGGCGATTCCTCCAGGGCGATCCTCATTCCGTGCTGCTCGCCGAGCTCTTTGGCCTTGAATTGCATGTGCCGCACCAGGTGCAGGCTCCGGCGAAGGACGTCGTCTCCCTCGTGCAGCTCGCGGCCCGTCATGTACTGCATGCATTCGTTGAGGCCCAACAGGCCGACGATGTAGGTGGCCTCTTTCAGGTCCACGTACGGTCGCCCGTCCCTGGCGGTCTTGCCGATCTGCCACAGGGGCATCTCGGGTGAAGTCATCAGGGAGCCGATGAAGGCCCTTTTCTGGCGGTGGGCCTTGACGGTGAGCCCTATCATCTCGTCTATTTCGCGCTCCAGGGCCTCGAAGTTCCCGCGGCCGGCCCGATAGGCGCACTGCGGCAGGTTGACCGTGACGTTCTGGAAGCCGCAGAAACGCATGCTCTCCGGGTGGCGGATGGCGTAATCGTCGCGGATCACGGTGCGCAGCCGGCAGCAAGCGCTGAGGGTCACCTCGTCGCGGTCGAACGCGAAGTACGGCACGCCGTTCTCGCTGGCGATCCGGCAGGCGTACTCCACGAGCTCACGCTGGACCGGATCCTCCAGGCTCTCGTCGTTGATGTGAAAATCGCACTTTGGGAAGGCGAAGACGTTGCCGTACTGATCCCCTTCCCGCCACACGTCGAGCATGGCCTTGCAGAAGAGCTGGGCGCTCCTCTCGTAGCTGCCGTAGGGGCGCCCCGTGTACTGGCCCCCCGGCCCGATGGCGGGCACATCCCGCAGGTATTGGGGCACCCCGGTGTGCACGTTGAAGTCGAGGAACAGGGTCTGACCGCCCCGGCTGAAGGCGTTCTGCGAGGAGCTGAATATCAGATGCTGCGCCTCCTGCTTCATCTCCCCAGGGCTCATGCCCTCCACGTAGGGGGCATAGAATATGTTGATGTATCCGATCCCGAGGGCGCCGGCGTAGTATGCCTGCATGGAGGCCAGGAAGGTGTTCAGATGGCCGGTGAGGGTGCGGGCGTGCCTGGCGGGGGCGCTGGAGGAGTCGAGGTTCTCCAGATCCAGCCCGTACTTCTTCAGGTACTCAAGCGAGTGACTGCTGCAATAGACCCGGGTGGGATAGCCGAGGTCGTGCAGGTGAATCTTGCCCATCAGGTGCGCTTCGGCGACGTCCTGGCTGAAGACCTCCTGCAGAGCGTACTGTTTGAGGGCATTCTCGGCCACGGCGAGGTTGATGGCCTCGGGGTTGTTCTGGGCTATGTTAGCGTTCTCGTTGCTCTTGGAGTGGATGATGGTATCGAGGTCGTACCTGGGCATCCCGAGGACCGATTGCCTCTCCAGCCTGCCGGTGAGCCCGCGCTCGAACAGCTCGTTGTCCACCAGCTCGCGCACCAGTGCGGTCGAGATGCGGGTCATGGCGCTGTCCAGGACACGTTTCTCAACGGCGCTGGCTATGTCGCCGGACAGCTCGGAGGCCACCCCCGCCTCCACCTCCAGGGCCCGCGCGATGCGTGATTTATCCCACTCCTGGAGCTGGTCCCGGCTCTGGGCGGTCACCAGCAGGGCGATGTCGGTGGAGCTGATCTTCTTCCTGACGGGCTTGCGCACGCGCAGGGCGTTGCGGATGTGGGCCCGTCGGTCGCGGTAGAGGATGTAAGCCTTTGCCGTCCTGGCGTGGCCCATCTCGATGAGGACCTTCTCGACGGTGTCCTGGATCTCCTCGATGTGGGGCGGAGCGTCGGGGTAGTTCTTGTCAACGAACATGGTGACCACGCCGGCGAGCTCCTCGGCCAGGACGCGGTCCTCTCCTCCCACCGCCTGCGCCGCCTTGAAGATGGCATCGGCTATCTTCTGCTTGTTGAAGGCCACCAGGCGGCCGTCACGTTTGCGAACCTCTCCGATGGAGCACTCTGCGGAATCTTCTTTTACTTCACCTGCCTCCAGGGCCATCTGTGTCCTCCTCTCGCCCGGACCGGCACCGTGTCGCTCAGCGATTCGCCGAGGGGGCGGCAGGGGCCGGCCGACTACTGATTCTGCGCGCCGTGTCCTCTGTTGTCGTCGAGGATGCGCCGCTGCCCGAGCATCAAGTCAGCTTCTTCTACGAAGTCGCTCGCGTCCTTGAACTCGCGGTAAACCGAGGCGAAGCGGATGAAGGCCACCTGATCCAGCTCGCGGAGCCGCTCCATGATCAGTTCGCCGATCTCTTTGGAGGGCACTTCGCTGTCGAACCGCTCGCGGAGCTTGCGCTCGATATCGTCCACTGCCTCCTCCACGGTCTCGGTGGAGACGGGACGTTTGTGGCACGCCTTCAGGAGCCCCTCGAGCATCTTGGCGCGGGAGAAGTTCTCCCGGTTGCCGTCCTTCTTGATGACCCGCAGGGTGCTTTGCTCGACGCGTTCGTAGGTCGTGTATCGCTTGCCGCAGCGCAGGCATTCCCGACGCCGCTTCACGGAGGTGCCGTTGGCGCTCGTGCGCGAGTTCACCACGCGGTCGTCATCCGCTTTGCAGTATGGGCAGCGCATCCTTCGACTCGCCCCTATCTTCCCGGTATACAACATCTGCTATCCAACTCTGCGAGCATGTGGCACATATTGTAGTCTCTTGTAAGGCCCTCCTCCGCAGAAAGACCCCTACATCCCCCACAAAGCCCCGAGAACGGGAAACCGAATTCGACCGAAATATCCCGATGGCGCTCTCGCCATCCGGCTATAGCGCGCTTGCAAAAAATCGGGAAGCTAATGTGAAAGGTGGTCTACCCTTCTGCTGGTCTGCGATATGATAACGTCAAAATTGCTACATGTGAAATGCAAGGAATGGGCTGGGAGAGCCCCATGCGTAGCAAATGTGGCAGCAGGGCGAGCATGTAAGATCAGCGCAGCGCCTCCCGCTGCTCCGCCCTCCTCTTCGCCATTATGGCCTCCTCATGTTCTCACCATTCAGCATGGGCTGAGTCGGACTTTCCCTTTCC
>JAUWZH010000211.1 GCA_030615435.1 Candidatus Brocadiaceae bacterium
GGACGGCATCCAGATTCCCGGCATCTGCTGCACCGCCAACGAGATACTGATGCGGCATGGCATACCGATCGCCGGGAACTTCCTCCAGCAGGAGCTCGCCCTCTCCACCGGCGCTGTGGACGCAATGATCGTGGACGTGCAGTGTATCATGCCGGCGATAGCGGATTTTGCCTCCTGCATGCCGGTGAGGCTGATCTCCACCTCGCGCAAGGCGCGTTTTGCCGGAATCGAGCACATCGAGTTCGAAGAGGCGCGGGGTCTGGAGATCGCCAGGCGGATCGTGGGAGAGGCCATCGAGGCGTTCAAGGAAAGGGATCCTTCCCTGGCCGTGGTGCCCGACATTCAGGAAGAGCTGGTTGCCGGCTACACGGTGGAGAGCATTTTCCGGACGCTCGGGGGGTATTACCGCCCGCTCTATCGCCCGCTGAACCACGGGATCATGGACGGGCGCATCCGTGGGGTGGCCGGCGTGGTCGGCTGCAACAACGTGAAAATCAAGCACGACTGGGGCCACATCGAGATGGTCAAGGAGCTGGTCCGGCACGACGTGCTCGTGCTCCAGACCGGCTGTTCGGCCATCGCGCTTGGAAAAGCCGGCCTGATGCGCCCGGAGGCGGCCGAGGTCTACGCCGGGGAGGGTCTCAGGGAGATATGCCGGGCCGTCGGCATAGCGCCGGTGCTCCACCTGGGCTCGTGCGTGGACAACAGCCGCATCCTCCTCGCCGCCACGGAGATGGTCAAGGAGGGCGGGCTGGGGGAGGACATCTCCGATCTGCCCGCTGCCGGTGCGGCGCCCGAATGGATGAGCGAGAAGGCGATCTCCATTGCGACCTACTTCGCTGCGAGCGGCGTCTTCACGGTCATCGGCGAGCCGTTCCCCGTGATGGGCAGCAAGGTGGTGAGAGACTATCTGCTGGATGGGATGGAAGATGACTTCGGCGGCAAGCTCGCTTTCGAGCGGGATCCGATCAAAGCCGCCCACCTGATGATTCAGCACATAGACAAGAAGCGCGAGGCGCTCAGGCTCGAGCCAATGATGTACGAGCCGGTCGAGGCGGTTCAGACACCACGGGAGGCCCTGGTCCCGGCCGAGTAGCGCAGAGCTGCACTCAACAGAGGCAAAGGAACGTTCCATGGCAACCCGCACGCAGTCAGGTGCCATTGTCGTTGATCTGAAGCGATGTCTGGCGTGCCGCAGTTGCGAACTGGCCTGCGCCAAGGTGCATGCGGGCTTTGTTGACATCGTGGACGCGCTGTTGGCGGGCGCTCACCTGGTGCCGCGCGTCATGGTGATCGCGGCGGCGGGACGGGCCGTTCCCGTGCAGTGCCGGCACTGTGAGGATGCCCCGTGCGTCACCGTCTGTCCGAGCGGCGCACTCTACAAGGATGAGGTGACGGGGCGCGTGCTCACCGCGCCGGAGAAGTGCATAGGATGCAGGGCCTGCGTCCGGGTTTGCCCTTACGAGGCGGTGATCTGGGACGAACATGGCGAGACCGTCGTGAAGTGCGACGTGTGCGAGGGCATCATCGAGGTTGGCGAGGAGCCGTGGTGTGTCCGCGCCTGCCCCACCGGCGCACTGCGCAGCGCCACGTTGGAAGAGATGCACACGGGCCCCGAGGCCCAGGAGTACGACGTCCTGGTCAGAGATGAGAGCCGCATCGGCGCGGCCGGCCCGGATGTCACTTTCGAGATCAACCCCGAAGAATGTATCTGCTGCGGGCGTTGCGCCAGGGACTGTCCGGTGGACTGCATCGCAGGCAGGCGGGGCAGGCCCCCCGCCAGGGCCAGGCCGGAAGACGAAGAAAAGGGCAAGGTGGGGAAGCCATTCGAGATAGATCAGGACGAGTGCGTCAAGTGCGGCACCTGCTTCGAAGTCTGTCGGGTGGGTGCGGTGAAGAGGACCTAAGGAAATCCCCCGGGCGCAGTTTGCAACTCTCTGGCGAGATTAGAGAGCAAAGCAGGAGGCGATAGATGTCTCATAAGGTATTCAGCGCCGTCGCGCGCGGCGCCCACAAGTTCGTCGAACAGGCTGAAGCTGCCTGGAAAGGTGCAGTCGAGAAGCACGGAGAAGACAAGGTGGTGGAGTTCCCTCAGACTGCCTTCTACCTCCCGATGATCTACGCCCTGACCGGGCGCAAGGTCGAGAAGCTCGCCGATATCGGGCCCGTGCTCGAACACTGCCGGCGGGACCTGCTGCATCCGGTCCCCGAACAGAACACCTGGCTGCCGTACCTCGGCCACGGACTGGATGAGGGGGCGGCGACGATGTTCGCCCAGGAGATCCTCTGCGCGCTCGATTGCGTGAACGGCTACGAGTTGCCCGAAGGGTATTACGGGTTCCTGACCGATACCTCGCAGCGCGAGCTCGGCATCCAGTTGGTGGACGGGCGCATGCCCGGCTTCGCCGCGCTTCTCGGGCCGGCCCCCGACAACGAAACGGCGGTCAAGGTCATCCGCGAACTGCAAAAGCGCAGCATCCTGATCTTCCTCTGTGCCAACCGCGACGGCAGGACCATGAAGCAGCAGCTCGACGAGGAGGACATCCAGACGGGTTGGGAGACCTACATCGTGCCGACCGGCCCGGAGACGCGTTACGGCACCATGGTGTTGAACTGGGCCGTGCGCAGCGCACTGACCTTCGGCGGCAAGAAACCCGGCCAGTTCGCGGAGATACTCGAGTACTCCAGGGACAGGGTCCATGCCTGGGGCATGACCTTCGGTGAGAGTCCTGACGACTGGTACGCCACGGGCGCCGGCGCGATCCTGATGGGATACCCGATTATCAGCGACAGCGAGACCACCCCCGAAGTGCGGCCCACTGGCGTCTGCGTCTATGAGGCCCTGGTGCGTGAGACCGACTACGAGCAACTCGTGCCCACCTGCGTGGAAGTGCGCGGCGTGAAGGTGAAAGTGGAGGAAATAGACATCCCCGTGCCGTTCGCCGCTGCGCTCGAAGGGGAGCGGGTGCGAAAGGAGGACCTCCAGGTTGAGTTCGGCGGGAAGAAGGCCCATGGCATGGAGTTCCTGCGCATGGTGGAGATGGACGAGATTGACGACGGGGACATCGAGCTGGTCGGCGAGGACATTGACGGCGTGGAGCCCGGCACGGCGATGGACCTCGGGGTCGAGGTGTTGGTGGCGGGTCGCCAGATGCAGGTGGACTTCGAGGGCATTCTGGAACGCCAGATACACCGCTATGTCAACCATGCCGGCGGGGTGATGCACATGGGGCAGAGGAACCTCGTCTGGCTGCGCATCAGCAAGGGCACCTACGAAGCCGGGTTCCGGCTCAAACACATAGGCACGATCCTTCACGCCAAGCTCCACGACGAGTACGGCCAGCTCGCCGACAAGGTAACGGTGCGGATCATCACGGAGCCGGCGGAGCTTCAGCGGCTCAGAGAACGGGCTGCCGTCGCCTACGGTGAGCGCGATGTCAAGCTCGCAGGCATGAAGGACGAGGACGTGGACATCTTCTACTCCTGTGCCCTGTGCCAGAGCTACGCGCCGAACCACGTTTGCATTGTGAGCCCGGAGAGGCTCGGCCTTTGCGGAGCATACGACTGGCTCGACTGCAAGGCGTCTCACCAGATCAGCCCCAGCGGCTCCAACCAGCCCGTGCAGAAGGGCAGGACCATAGACGCGGCCAAGGGCGAGTGGGAAGGGGTCAACAAGTTCGTTTACGACTACACCAACCGCACCGTGGCGCGGTACTGCCAGTACTCTCTGATGGACAGCCCCATGACCTCGTGCGGGTGCTTTGAGTGCATCGTGGCCATCGTGCCGGAAGCCAACGGCGTGCTGGTGGTCAACCGCGAGTACCTCGGCATGACTCCCATCGGAATGGCCTTCAGCACCCTCGCCGGCAGCGTCGGCGGCGGCATCCAGACCCCCGGCTTCCTCGGCGTGGGCCGGAGGTACCTGCTCAGTGAGAAGTTCATCAGTTACGAGGGTGGCCTGGCCCGCATGGTGTGGATGCCGAAGGAGTTCAAGGAAGAGATGCGGGAGGACCTCCAGAAGCGGGCCGAGGCGATGGGCATACCGGACCTGGTGGACAAGATCGCCGACGAGACCGTGGCGGAGGATTCGGCTGCTCTGTTAGAATTCCTCACGAAGGTCCAGCATCCGGCGCTCACCATGCCGCCGTTGTTCTGAGGGTGGGTTTTCCACGCCTCTGAAGGCGGCTCGCGCGGGCAGGCGTTTCCTGGCGGGACTCAAGAGAGCGAGAGGATGGGAATCAATGCCTCTGACGGGACTCGACATCTTCAAGCTGTTGCCCCGGACCAATTGCGGGGACTGCGGGGTGCCGACGTGCCTGGCCTTCGCCATGAAAGTGGCGGCCAAGCAGGCGTCCCTCGATGAATGCCCCCACGTGAGCGAAGAAGCCGAGGCGGCCCTCGGCGCGGCGCGCGAACCGCCGCAGAAACTCGTCAAGATCGGTTCGGACGAGGCGGCCCTCGAGATAGGCAACGAGACCGTGATGTTCCGGCACGATGAGAAGTTCCACCACAAGCCTGGCATAGCCGTTCTCGTGAACGACGCCGATGCCGTCGAAGAGAAGGCCGAGAGGATCAAAGCGCTGTGCTTTGAGAGGGTGGGCGAGCGCATCGGCGTGGACATGGTCGCCGTGCGCTGCGCGTCGGGGGACGCCGCCAAGCTCAAGGAGGCCGCACTAAAGCTTCAGAGCACCCTCGGACTTCCAATGGTCCTCATCGCGGAGGGCGCCTCCCAACTCGCCGAGGCCGCCAGAGCGCTCCTCCCTGCCCGGCCGCTGCTGTGGGAGAGAGGGGGACCTTCGGAGGATCTCATCCGCCTTGCCGCAGAGACCAAGCTGCCCGTCGTAGTGGAAGGCGACATCGAGAAGTGCGACGCCGCCACCCAGAAGGCCAAGCAGGGAGGTGTGGAGGAGATGGTCCTTTGTCCGGGGGAGGTGGACCCGGCGCAGGCGCTGGAGTTCCTCACGCTCACGCGGCGCTCCGCCCTGCGTGCCAA
>JAUWZH010000087.1 GCA_030615435.1 Candidatus Brocadiaceae bacterium
GGAGGGCTGGGGCTCTTCCGTGCCAGCCTCCGCTACCTCCTCCTGAGCGCCCTTGAGCAAGCCGCCAATCAACTCCCGGTCCTCGCGCTCGACAACAGGGATCGGAGCGGCGGGTTCCGGCTCCACGGCTTCCGGATGAGCAGCGCCGACGAGCTCCTCGACGAGCTCTTCACCCTCCGGCGCGCCGGTGAGGAAGTCGGCGGCGGGCCCGCCCACTTCGGCACCGGCGGTGGCGAGTCTCTCGTGCCGCGCCTTCTCCACCACGCGGAGGAAGAACTCCTCGAGCCTCTTGGCCGGGGTGCCGAACTTGATGCCCTCGGCAAGCTCGGGGCCGAGGCCGGAGCGGACCAGTTCGGTGATGCGCCGCCTCTCGGCCTCCGGCAGGACGGGGGTGCGGATCTCAAGGGACTGGTGCTCGGTATGGTGTTCGGTAAGCAGGTCCCCGACGCGCCCCGTAGCCCTCGCCATGCCGCCGTAGAGGATGCAGATTCTGTCGCAGACCTCTTCGACATCGGCCAGGAGGTGACTGCACAGCAGAATGGTCTTGCCGCGTTCCCTGAGGGTCACGATCAGGTCCTTGATTTCCCGCGTGCCGAGCGGATCGAGCCCGGTGGTCGGTTCGTCGAGCACAAGCAGGTCGGGATCATTGATAAGGGCCTGGGCCAGGGCGATGCGACGCGCCATGCCTTTTGAGAACTCGCCCAGACGGCGACGGCGGGCGCGCTGCAGCCCCACCATTTCGATGAGAGCCTCGGTGCGGCGGCGGCGCTCAGCGCGGGTGAGCTTGAAGAGACGCCCGAAGAAATCCAGCGTCTCCTCTACATTGAGATACTCGTAGAGGTGGGACTCTTCGGGCATGTAACCGATGAGCCTCTTGACGTCCACCTCCCGGGGACTCTTCCCGAAGATGCGCACGGCCCCGCGAGTGGGAAACAGCAGGCCGAGGAGGAGGCGCACCATGGTGGTCTTGCCGGAGCCGTTCGGCCCCAGCAGGCCGAACACTTCGCCCCTCTTGACGTCCATGTTGAGTCCGTTCAGGGCTTTCACGCGCTCCCGGCCCCAGAAATCCTTGTAGACCTTCGTCAACTCGACAACCTGGATCACGCTGTGGTTTTGCTCGGCCATGCTCACTCGCTCTCCTCCGCCTCCCGCTCCACCTTCTCGACGCTCACGCTGCCGGCCGCCCCTTTGGGGAAGGCGCTGCAAGCCTCCTCACACGGGGGCGGGTTGAGGGCCGACCCTTTCCACCTCTTCCAGCGGGGTGGTGGTGAGGGCCTCCTCGAAACGCACCAGGCGCGCGCTGTTGAATATGACCATGAAGGAACTGACGTTGTGCAAGACGGCGGCCATGATCGGTCCGAAATACCCGAAGCTCGCCAGCGTGGCGCCGCCCACAACGAAGAACATCCCGATAAAGAGGTTCTGCACGATGATGCGCCGCAGTCGCCTGGAGAGGCTCACCAGCACGGGCAGACGCCCCAGGTCGTTGCTCATCAGGGCTATGGAAGCGCTGCTGATGGCCACATCGCTCCCGGCGGCGCCCATCGCGATTCCCAGGTCGCCGGCGGCGAGGGCCGGAGCGTCGTTGACCCCGTCTCCCACCACTGCCACAATATTGCCCTCCCGACGCATGGTCTCCACCAGGGACTGCTTCTGGTCGGGCAGGCACTCGGCCTGCACCTCCGTGCAGCCCAGCTCCCCGGCCATCTTCTTGGCGACGCTCCATCGGTCACCGGTGAACATGGTGAGGCGTTTGATCCCGAGTTTGCGCAGGTCAGCGGTGGCCTGCTTGGCTTCCTCCCTCGCCTTGTCCTCCAGGCCGACCCAGCCGATGCACTCGCCGTCCCGGGCCACGTAGAGCATACTTATTCCCTCCACGGAGGCCTTGTGGTGGCCGGTTCTTACCGTGCTCATCTCAACGCCCTTCTCTTCGAGCCAGGCGGCGCGTCCCACCATGACGTGATGTCCGTCAACCCGGCCCTCGACGCCCTTGCCGGCGGATTCGCGGAAGTCGGTGGCCTGCAGGACCTTCACGTTCGCCTTCTGAGCGACCTTGGTCACTGCCCTGGCGACCGGGTGACGGGAGTCCTGCTCGACGCTCGCGGCGTACTGAAGCAGCTCGCTGCCCTCGATGCCCTCGACGGGCCCGAGCCGTGTGACTGTGAGTTCACCGGTCGTGAGCGTGCCGGTCTTGTCGAAGACCACCGCCGTCAACCCTCCGGCGCTTTCCAGATGGGTGACGTCCTTGATGAGTATGCCGAGGCGGGCGGCCGCCGTGAGCCCCGCGACCATCGCCGTGGGGGTGGCGAGCACAAAGGCGCAGGGACAGGCGATGACCAGCACCGTGATGACCCGCTGGGGGTCCCTGCTGAAAACTCCGACCATCGCAGCGAGCATCAACGCCACGGGGGTATACCACTCGGCGTAACGGTCTATGAGCTGCATGAGACGGGTCTTGGTGGACTCGGCCTCGAGGATGCGCTTCTTGACCTGGCCGAGGGTGGTGTCCTCGCCGGCGCGCGTGACCTCGACCTCAATCGCTCCAGTGAGGTTGTGGGTGCCAGCGAAGACCTCGTCCCCCACCTGCTTGTCAGCCGGCAGGGACTCCCCGGTAATGGTGGCCTCGTTTACGGCGCTCTGCCCTCTGACGATCTTGCCGTCGGCAGGCACCCTGTCGCCGGGGCGCAGCCGGATGCGATGGCCGGGCCTGAGGGCAGCCACCTCCACCACCTCCCCGCTGGTGAGCTCCGCCTTGCTGGGCTGAAACCTCATGAGTCTCTCCACCGCCACGCGGGCGCCCACGGCGGTCTGCTTCTCGACCAGACTGGCCAGCAGCATGAAGAACGCCACTATGCCGGCGACGGTGTAGCCCGGCACCTCGTGGCCGCCGATCTCGGCAACGCCCCTGCCCCCCAACACGAACGCGGAGAGCACGGCGATGGCCACCAGGGTGTTCATGTGCATGCGGCCGCGGCGCATCTCCTTGAACCCCCCGATCATGATGGGAGTGCCGAGCAAGATGGCCCCCAGCAGGGCGCTGACGCCCCCTATCTCCTCCTGGCCCGGGAAGAGGAACTGGTTGGCCAAAAAGGCATTGAGGATCAACAGGCCGCCCACGAGGGTGAGGACGAGCCGGGCCTGCAAGCCCCTGGCCCCTTTGCGGTGTTCCTCGGCCAAGCTACTTAAGCCCTCAGGGCTGAGTGCGTGCGCATCCACTTCCTTGTTCACGTTCGCCTCCCACGCCAATTGTCATCGCTTCGTCGCCATCCGCCTTTGCGAGTGCGCTGTAGCGCTCCGTCGCCATGCCTACTCCGCCGAAGCAGCTTCGGCTGCGAAGGCCGGAAGCTTTGGAGCGTCGGCGACTCCTTTCCAGCAGGGTTGAGTCGCTCTTTAGTGTCGTTCATGCTCCGGTTGCTCCTCTTCCACGGCCTTCTCCAGTGGCCGGCTCAACAGGAAGCGGATTTCCGTGTTCGAACCTTCGCTCGGCCTGTGCAGGACGAAGGAGCCCTTGGCCTGCCCGAGGAGCTCCTCGACCATTCTCCCATAGAACCACTCGCGCAAGATGGCCGCCTTCTGCGGGGAACTCCTGTAGACGGGCAACAGGTTCTTGAGCGTAAGGGCGTCGGCTTCGACGATGGCCGCAACGCGCTTCTTATAGGCCCTCGCCTCCTCTACCATCTTCGCCTTCTCACCCTCCGCGTTCTCCACGATACTGCGGGCCATCTTCTGGGCCTCGCTCTTGAGCCTCTCCTTCTCGCTCTCGGCCTCCTGAGCCATGTCGAAGGAGGGCTTGACCTCTTCCGGCACGCGGGGGTCCTCGATCCGCTCGATCGAGCTCAGTTCGATTCCAGCAGAGAAACCGTTGCTCTCCTCGAAGCGCCGCAGTTTCTCACGAACCCGCTTCTCAATCTCGGCAAACAGCTCCAACTCACCGGTGCCCACCACCCTCCTCTTGCGCCTCACTTCCAGGACTCCCCAGGAGGCGACCGTCTCGATGGTGGAGCCGATGAGAAACCTTCTGAGCAGTTCGGAAGGGCCGCCGGTCGGCGAAGCCCCAAGGGCCCCTTCGGATGCCTGCTGCCCTGCGGTGCCCCCCCGGTAACGGAAGGCGTAGTCCAGGGCGCCTTGCTCGTCGTCGCGGGCGCGATAGCGGGCCCGGAGCTGGATGTGGATGATATTCACGTCGCCGCTGATGAGGTAACCGTCGGTTTTCACACTCAGTCCGCCCTTTTCGTCCGAAGGCTGCTCCTGCCCTTTAGGCATTCCCCTTCCGAACCAGAATTCCCCCCTCAGATCCAGCGTCTGTTCGCTCAACGGGATGGAGACCACTTCCTCCCACGGCCAGCAGTAGTGCCACCCGCTTTCGGAGTCAATGACGTATCCCTTGCCCCGGCCGGCGCCGCGGCTCATCTTGACCGGGCGTCCGAAACGCAGCCTGACCCGCACCTCATCGCGTCCCACGTAGAAGAACCCCTGGAGCAGGTACACCACCACGAGGCCGACCATTGCGACTTTCAGAAAGGCAAAGCTCACCCGCAGGGCATCCGAGAGGGCCTTGCCGCTCACGTCCTCGGGGAGGGGACCTTGCTCAGAGCCGCCTGGTGCGGGCTGCTTTTCCTGCGCGCTGTGCTCCTCGGACATCATCATGCTCCCGTAGGGTTAGGGTCAGGGCTCAGGAGGTTGCTCTGTAGACTCAGGATCTGGCGCTGCGGAGTGCGGATTAAGCACTGGCGATTCACGCTTCGCCGGCTCCCCGGCCACCTCCAGTCCCTCCTTGGCGAAGCGGAACTCTCCTTCTTCGCCCTGAGGGCCCTGATAGAGGGAAGCGAAGGGTTCGGTGCGCAGGTCCAGCACCCAGGTTATGACATTGCCGCTCTCTCTGGCCTTCCCGGCGATGCTGCGCAGGCTATCCAGACGCCGCAGGAAAATGGCGAGCTCCGGCTGTTCGGCAAACCTGTCGTAATATTTCGCCTCCTCCGCCTCGCCCTCGCTTCGGATTCGCTTCGCTTCGCTCTCGGCGTCGGCCAGTACGTCCATGGCGCGCCTTTCGGCCTCGGCCACGATTTCTTTTTGCTCCCGGAGTCCCTCGCTCCTGTACCTCTCAGCCACCGCTTCGCGTTCGGCCTTCATCCGCTTGAAGACTTCCTCGGTGGTGGTTCTGGGAATGGCGATTCTACGCAGGCCGAAGCCAACGAGCTCTATGCCGTAACCTTTTTGCTCGATGGCCTCGCGGACGCCGGCGCTGATTTCGGCCTCGATTTCGTCGAACTGCAGCCTGTCCTCATCGGTGGAGACGATGTCGTAGAAGCTCCTTTTGGCGATGGCCTTGGAGGTCTCATTGAATATGACGTCCTTGAGACGTCTCTCGGCCTCCCCCACGTTGCCCGCCAGGGATTCCTCGAAGGCGACGGGGTCGGCAAGGCGCCAGGCTCCGTACATGGAAATCATCACTTGCCAGTCGTCCTTGAGCTGCGTCTGAGGCAGTGGGCCGTCGAGCACGCGCACCCTGCGGTCGTACTTGACGATTTTGTCTATGGGCCACGGAAGGCGGAAATAGAGGCCGGACTGATCCTCTTCACCCCGGTTCAGGACCCTGTGGACCTTCCCCGGTGGGCGATAATGGATGGCCACTTCGGTCACCCTTACCTGGTAGATGAACAGGTAAAGGACCAGCAAAACCACCACGCCCGCTATGACCACCACGGTAATTTTGCTCTCTCTCACTTGAACCTCCCTCCGAAGAACTCGGGGGCCGAGCTCTGTCCTAGCGCGTCTGCAGGTCTATGTTCATCAACGCGTCACTGAGACTTTCCTTCAGGTCGATGAAGAGCACCTCGTCCTTGAGAATGGGGACGATGAAGATCCTGTGTCCTCCGAGGACCTCTTCGACGGCGCTGAAGTACTTGCGGTAACGGTAAACGTCGGGGGCCTTGCGGTATGCGGCGAGCTGAATGGCGAAGCGGTCGGACTCCGCCCGGGAGACCACCTTCAGCCGATGGCCGTAACTCTGCGCCCTGCCCGCCACCTCGGCCGCCATGCCCTTCGCCAGATTGACGCGCCTTGTGGCCGTCTGCCTGGCTTGATGTTTGATCGTTTGTTTCTCCTGGTATGCATTGATTACATCCTCGAACGGCTCCGCCGTCTCCGCCGGTGGGTGCACTGCCGGTATGCCGGCGTAAACAAGTTCCAGGCCCAGGTTGTTCTCATCGAGCGCCTTCTGGAGCATCGCCGCGAATCGGTGCGAGACAATCGCCCTGTCCACGTGAATCCACTTCAGGAAGTCCTGGCTCGCCGCCAGCCGGCACATCGCCCGGAAGCTCAGGTCCTCGACGAGACGTTCGGGATCGGCGTGACGGTAATAGAAATCGTAGGCGGCCGCCGGGGAGACGGTTCGATCCCCTTTCCCGCCCGCTGCACTTCTTTTGATGCGGAAGTGGACGTGAGCCATCACCCGCGCGATATTAAGGGCCGGGGCCTTGAACTCCTCCTGGATCTCCGCCACGCTCGGCACCAGGAAATCGGCCTCCTTGCCCACGGCCGGATGCACGTGCAGTTCTCGCCACAGGATGATGTCCTCGTCGGTCATCATTTGCATATCCTTCGGCAAAGGAGGCATCTTATCGCCGAAGGGGGATTCATCGGTGTGGAAGATCTTGCCCACTTCCTTCCTGTATATCCTGTCGGCCGGCACCTTGCGCGCCACCTCGATCGGCCAGGGGGCCTTCAGGTGGTAGCCCGGGCCATACACGGCGGCTTTCGCCACCGGGGAGCCCGCATTGCCGACCTGGGATGAAGCCTCCGGGCGACGCGGACATCCGAACCTTTCGATAAACACAATCTCCCCCCGGTGCACAACCACAATGCAGGACAGCAGCCAGAGCGCCGTGAGCTGTATGAGAATCAACGGGACAATGGCCCGCGCCATGAACCGGTAAAACCACGTCTCGGAGATCTTGAAGCCGAATTGATAGTCCAGGGTGGCGGCAACGGTCTTGAGCACGTCTTCCGGCTCGGCGATCAGTCCCAGCAGGCGGCTGTCGTAGGGCACCCTGGCCAGCCGGCCTGGCACGCGGGGCCTGTAGATGTTCAGCACCATGTTCAACAGCACTTCCACGCCAATCATGCCCATCAGGGCAGGTATCGCGAAGGCAGCCGCCTTCTCCAGCCACAACACCTGGAAGTGCACCATGCTCATGGCGAGCACCAGCAGCAAGCTGCCCACCACATTGCCCATCAGGTAGGAGCCGGGAGCACGCAACAGGGGGAGAGAGGAGGAGGGGATACCACCCTTGCCAACACCGCCCGCCGCCTCCTGGCGTGCCAGCCCCACGCAATACTTGCCAAGCAGAAATCCGAAGAAAGCCATCGCCGTCATGCCCGCCACTACCGCCAGGGGATCCTTCGCAGGCACGACTCTGCCCATCTCGGCCTCCGCCCCGAATGCGGTTCGGACCAGGTCCCCGAGGCTGCGATACGCCAGGAACAACAGCACGCCGCCGAAGGCGACCGAGAAGACGGGCATCACGTAGCGCTCGAAGATGACGAGGCCGCTGTGAGCCCTCATGCGGTCCAGTTCTTGCTCCTCGAAGATCTCCTCGCTCATGCGGGTCTTCGCGAGCTCCTCCATCTCCTCGCGCTCCCGACGCGCAAGCCGTCTCTGACGACCATGCAGCAGCACAATGAGCCACAGGAGAGCACCGGGCGCAAGGAACCACATCTGCGCCAGGACCGCCCGGCTGTCACTCTTGGAATACAGCGCCCAGGCAATCCCCAGGAACACCAACTGCAACGCCAGTCCGAACAACGCGGTGGTCTCTACTTTCTTGTTTTCTGGCATTTCCCGCACCTACCCTCCACGCAGCCAGAGGACATACGTAGTAACTCACAGCACTGAAACCCTATCAGATGATCTCTCTCCGCTCAAATAGAAATGAGCCCAACGCGACCATCCCGGCACACCACGTGCCGGCGTAAAGCGCCGCTTTGCCGAGGTAACTGAGGGGTATGTAAGGCTCCGGCCGCACGAACTGGTCGGCCACCCAGAAGAGTTGAAGCGACGGCACCACGTGGTAGGCCAGCCAAGCCGCGGCGTTGCCGGCGACGGCCGCGTAGCGCAACCCCCCCGAGACAGACGGGATTGCACTATAGTCTTGCTCCTCCAGAGACGAGGTTACTTCTTTGTAACTCCGAGAGGAAGGACTGAAGGTGTATCCCACCTTGTGAGGAATGATCTCGCCCGTGCCACCCGGCTTCACCTCGAGCCAGTAGGAGCCGGAGCCGTCAGTGACCATCTTCTGGGGCGAGCCCCACATGGCGACCTCGGCGAGGGCCTTGCCGTCCGAGGTGGACACCTTCCCCGAGATTACCATCGCCTCATCCCCCGGCTCGGGGACCCACCTCGCCCACGAATCGTCCACCGCCCAGCCGAACAGATAGTGAGAAACCATCCCCACGAAGAAAACACTTCCGCAGATCAACACGTTGGCCACGACATTGACCCGCGTCGAGGCGGCCACCGCCACCGCCGACACTATCCAGACGCCCAGGAATATCAGGACGGCGGCAATGAGAATATACTGGCAGTCTTTCTCCAGGAAAGTAGTGGCGATCCACTCGAAGCTCCAGTCTTTCGCCACCACACAAAGCACAATGAAGGACAAAGTGTACAGTGGGAAGGCGAGCAGGACGGCCGTGGAAGTGAAGTTCCAGCGGTAGAAGTAGTTCGCGTAGAGCGCCAGCCCTGAAGCCAGCACGAACGGGCCCACCTCCCCCCAGAAAGCCGGCCAATCCATCTCGTAGCCCGTCGAGGAGGGAACATCCATCCGGACCGTCATCACCAGAATAAGCGCAAACAGGTAGGAGGCAAGCGCCATGGCGAGGCTCACGCCGAGGAACTTCCCGCTCACAAAAACGAATCGGCCCACCGGCTTGCTGATGATCGCCCCCGCCGTTTTCGCCTCGATCTCGCGGCTGATAACCTGAGTGGCGCTCAGAACCGCCAGGGCGATGCCCACCATGAAGATCGTCCCCAACCCCATGTCAATGACGAGTTTGACGTCCTCCATCAACGTGAACATGCTGATCAGAGGGCTGAACGCGATGAGCGCCATCCCCACTATCAGCAAGATCCCGTAGATCGGCTGACGGATTACCTCAGTGAAGGCATTCTTGGTGATGGCCCACAGGCTTCCCAGCAAGCTAACCCTGTCCTCTCTATGACCTTATGAGATTACAGTGCGGCCCGCCGGAACCGCTCTCCGCCTGGTACCCAGGAGGCTTTGCGACCAGCGAACCTTCCTGCGCCGATCCCTTGAGTCCTCTTACGAGGCAATCGCCATCTGCACCGGGCCGCGACGCCCACCGGGCCGCCCTTTTCAAGCTCTTAGTGCAAAACACGAAGCGAAGGTTCAGATTTTCCCGACGTATTCTCCCGGCGCTCCCAAGCAGTGTTTCCCGACGCAGATACGGCACTCCCTGGGCTGTCCTCAGCCCGCGCCACGTGTTGTGCGAGGCGCTGAGGCTCCCGCGCAGCGTGATGGCAACCTTCCCCACCTTCCGGAAGCGCTTCATCCGCTCCCCGAACGTGACCACTGCAGCCATGATTGCGCCGCCGAAAATAGACAAAATTGCTCAACCACAAACTCTCCCCTCCGCCGCGCCGCCACGGTGCGCTCCGCTGTCATCCGCCTGCACACTGACTGCCGCCTGACTGCCCCCTGATTGCACTCTCGAAGTCATCCGGGGACCCCTTCGGGCCCAGTTCTGCACACCGTT
>JAUWZH010000133.1 GCA_030615435.1 Candidatus Brocadiaceae bacterium
GAAATCGCGAAACGTATGCACTGGAACGAGCAGGCAACCGAGCACGACGAGGACCATTCCCGACCATCCAATCGTCGTTGGAGACCTGCCGCGCAGCACGTCGCCGATTCCGACGAGCAACACCGGCAGGGCTCGCACCACGGGGTAGACCACTGTGAAGTCAGAGGACTTGTACGCCCGCACGAGGCCAAAATAGTAGACTCCGGCGCACACTCCGGAGCCAAGGACGCACATCCAGGCCGTATGGGTCAGCGAACGGGTCAGCCCCTCGCTCACAAGGACCGGCACAAAACCCACAATCACTACGATGAGCAGCATGCGCCGGATGCAGTCAGTCTCCAGCCTCCTGTGGCGGACGAGCAGGTTCCATCCCGCGTGCATGAACGTGGAGAAGAGAACCAGGCTAAGGGCAAATCCAGTCATACGGTCCTTTCGGTCCTGGGAATCCTAATGCGCCTCACCCGTGCCCCCTCGGCAGTGTCCTGAAGAGCTGTAACCCGACCTCCTCGGTTCGCAACCGCACACCCGAGCTGCCCCTATTGTCGGCTCTCTCAAGCAGGCAAGCGCGGCGCAGAACCGGCAACGTCAGATCCCCGCGCAATCCTTCGCTCGGTGGCCACAAGGCCACCCTTCTCTCGGATGAAGCAAGCCTTCGAAGCCTCCCGATGCTTGGAATCTTCGGTTCTGCGCCGTGCTTGAGGGTGTTTCTTTAACTCGCCCCGTCGTGCCGGTACGTAAGGTTTTCACAGTAGGAAGGCCGGCCCTCTCGGCCGGCCAACGAGATGCGCACCTGACAGGATTTTTCTGACACATGCCACTCAGAGTGGATAGACGCCGCAGTCGCGGACTGTCTCCAGCATGGCCGTCAGATTCTCCAGGGGCACCCGAGCCTGGATATTGTGAATAGCACCGAAAACAAAGCCGCCTCCTTTGCCAAAGATCCTGATGCGTTCCCGGACCTCTGCGCGGACTTCATCGGGCGTGCCGAAAGGAAGCGTGCGCTGGGTATCCACACCGCCTCCCCAGAAGACTATCTGTTCGCCGAAGGCGCTTTTGAGTTCGGCAGGGTCCATATGGGCCGCCGAACACTGCACCGGATTCAGAATGTCAAAACCTGCCTCGATGAAATCATCCATCAGTGCGCGCACGGACCCGCAGGAATGTATGAGAGTCTTCCAGTTGGTGTGTTTGTGGACCCAATCGTTGACGGCTTCGTGAAAGGGCTTGAAGAGGTCCCGGTAAGCCTCAGGAGATATGAAAGTCGCCATTTGCGCCCCAAAATCAGTGCCCGTCACGAACATCGCCGTCACCTGCTCCCCTACGGCCTTGTAGATTCTCTCCAGGTTGGCCAGGCCGATCTCGCACTGCCGCTCGAAAATCTCACGGACGTAGTCGCGGCGAGTCACCGTGCTGACATACCACTCTTCGATATCACGTATGCCCCTTGGATGCTTGATGGCGAGTGCCGGCACAAGTGCCATGTCGCCGAAGCTCGTGCCGCCGAAGTTCGCCAGGATCGCTTTGTCAGTCCCGGTATACAGCCGCTCGGCCTCCCGCTGGAAATACTCCAATTCCTCATCCGAGATCGGACCGAACTCCTCCAGGTTGTCCTCGACGTTCAATTGCTCCTCATCAATTGGCTCCTGGCGCACTATGGCATCGAAGTACCAGCCCCCCTTCGGCATCCGGCCGCTCGGAGGCGCAGACTTGTCACCTTCGGGATACATGAGGATATCGCCATTGGGTTCAGGATCGGTGTTGAAGCCTTCTGGCACCAGGACCGGAGTGCCGTCGAAAAGCTTCCAGGGCTTCCACCCCTCGTTGCTGAAACCGAAGAAAGTTCTCCGGCTGCCCAGGCCGAGCACGTCAACCCCGAGCGCTTCCACCAGGTCGGGCTTGATCTCACCCAGCATCTGGTATGGCTCTATGACTTTGACCGGGGTGCCAGGCCTGTCTAACTCCAGAGCCTGGCGGAGCATGTATACAGTGCTCACCTGAATCCCAGTCACCGCACTCCCACCGATGTCGAGCGGCACGCGATCCGGTTCCCTATGGTTCAGGGCGAGATTTACACGTTCACGTGAGCTTATCATGACCACATTCCCCTTCCTCGTTGGCGGCTGAGTGCCCTTTCTTTTGACAGATGATCGCAAGAAACCTATCCTTTTGCAAGCGGAAGGGGCCATCCCGCGGCGAATCGAAACGCACGTGGGGCTTGACAGGGACGCCGCGAGGGATTTACCTTCGGATCAGAGTTTCGTTGGCTCGCCGTAGGGAGAGATAAGCATGGACGAAGAACGCCTCGCCATTGACGGTGGAGAGAAATCTGTGCCCCGGCTCGGCCCGTTTCCCACCAAGATAGGACGGCAGGAGCTGCTGGCACTCATTGACCTGTGGGAGTTCTCGCCGCAGGGCAGAGCTCGGGTTCGCGAGATCATCAAGGCTGAGCCGGAGGTGCAGGGGCCACATCTGTTCCGCTATTACAACCCCAGACCCAGCGCGGTAGCCGCAGCCGAAAAGGCCATGGCAGAGCTGCTGGGCGTGAGATATTGCCTCGGCGTCAATTCCTGCACCTCGGCTCTGATGGCCAGCTACCGGGCCCTCGGCATAGGCGCAGGGGACGAGGTCATAGTGCCTGCCTACACCTTCTTCGCGACCGCGTCCACGGTGGCCGCCTCGAACGCAGTGCCCGTCATCGTCGAAGTGGACGATTCGCTGACGATTGACCCTGAGGCCACTCAGAAGGCAATCACGGCCCGCACCAAGGCCATGGCCGTGGTGCACATGAGGGGCGCACCCGCGCAGATGGATGCCATCATGGACCTTGCCGACCGCAAGGGCCTGCCGGTGGTGGAGGACGTGGCCCAGTCGGGCGGCGGCTCGTTCGGCGGCAAGCGGCTCGGCAGCATCGGCACCATGGGCTGTTTCAGTTTCGATTACTACAAGATCGTCGTCAGCGGCGAGGGAGGATTCGTCGCGACGGACGACGAGTTTCTCTACACGCGCGCCCAAAGCTGGCACGACACGGCGGCCTGCTGGCGGCCCGACCGCTTCGCCTCCGAAAGGCGTGAAGGGGAGCTGTTCTGCGGTGAGAACTACCGCATGGGCGAGCTGGCGGGTGCCGTGGCGGGTGTGCAGATAAGCAACACAGACGAGATGCTCGCACGCTACCGCCGCGCAAAACGCCGAGTCAAGGAGGCAATCGAGCCGCGCCCGGGCCTGAGCTTCCGACGC
Organism: Candidatus Brocadiaceae bacterium; assembly: GCA_030615435.1. Lineage (GTDB taxonomy): Bacteria > Planctomycetota > Brocadiia > SM23-32 > SM23-32 > JAUWZH01. The sequence goes on from JAUWZH010000133.1 coordinate 3,235, forward strand.
ATCACCGACGACGAGGGTGACACGGGAATATGCCTCGTCATGTTCATGCCCGAAGCCGACACAGCCAAACGGGCGATAACGGCCCTCCAGGCCGAAGGTGTGCCCGCGGGCGGAATCTACGACTCGAAAGTTCGCGACTGGCACATCTACAAGTACTGGGAGCACATCCTCGAGAAGAAAACGGTCGCGGCGGACGGCCTGCCGTGGAGCGCCATCCCGGAGAACGAGCTGCCCGACTATTCCGAGAACATGTGTCCGCGCACGCTCGACCTGCTCGCCCGCTCGGTTCACGTCGAGATCGAGCAGCACTATTCGGACGAGGACTGCGAGGCGATAGCACGGGGCATCAACAAGGTGCTGTGCGTTCTGCTGAAGTAATCATCCCGATCCGTTCCACGCGCTGCCTCTGTGTCGGCGGATCCCGGAATCGGCACGCAGTGCGCAGAACTTCGCGTGGGGGGAGGCCTCGCGACGGTTTCCCTCACACCCGGAACAACTGCCCCATCCGGCGCGCGGAGCCGAACCAACCCCGCATGGTCCCGCTGAAACCCGCCCTCCACTGCGGGCAGTCCACCCCCACGGGGGCGACATTTGACACCCGCCAACCCTTGCCGCATAGTAGCCCCGTGTATTATCGTGCCCGCGACATTCGTTCAAGGAACTCCCGACCATGGACAAGGTGAAAGTCGGCGTGATCGGCCTGGGCATGGGCCAGTTCCACCTGCGGAGCTACGAGGCATGCCCGGACGCCAGCGTCATCGCCCTGTGCGACATTGACGGTGCGAAGCTGTCGCGGCTGCTGCGAGAGCGGCCCGGCGTCGAGGGGTTCACGGACTACCGCGAGATGCTCGCGATGGAGGAACTCCAGGCGGTGAGCGTCGCCCTGCCCAACTTCCTCCACGCGCCCGTCACCCTGGCGGCGCTCGAGGCCGGGAAGCACGTGCTGTGCGAGAAGCCGATGGCCATGAACGCCGCCGAGGCCCTCGAGATGAAGGCCGCCGCCGAGCGGCTCGGCAGGGTCCTGATGATCCACTTCAACATGCGCTACATGGCCACGGCGGCCACCCTCAAGCCGATCGTGGACGCGGCAGTGCTCGGCGAGGTATATCACGTCACCACCACCTACACGCGCCGCGACGGATATCCCCCCACGAGCTGGTTCGGACGGAAGGACATGAGCGGAGGGGGCCCGCTCATAGACATGGGGGTGCACCGCATTGACCTTGCCCTCTGGCTGCTCGGGCGACCGAGGCCGGTGTCCGCTTTCGGCGCCGTCTACGACCTGCTGGCGCGCAAGAAGCTCAAGGGCGTGGAGTTCGACTGCGAAGACTTCGCCACGGCGATGGTCCGCTTCGAGAACGGCTGCACGTTGTACGTCGCGACCAGTTGGGACGGTCACGAAAAGGACGGCGGCGGGCTGACCATGAGCATCCGCGGGACCGAGGGCGCCGTCTTCGAGCAGGAAGGCCGGCTCATCCTCTGCACGGAAGAGCACGGCGTGCCGACCGCCCGCACCCTTGAACAGGTGGAACCCGGGGAGACCCCTCAGGACCATTTCGTCTCCTGCATCCGGGAAGGCAGACAGCCCGATCCCTGCGCCGAAGACGGCGTGACCCTAATGAAGGTCCTCGACGCCATCTACGAGTCGGCGCGAACGCGCAGCGAGGTCAGAATAGAATGAAGCGGCCCATGCGAGCCAGCGGCCGGGGGAAGTGTGCGTTGGTCCGGCACAAATCGTGTCGTCTGCGCAGGGCGGCGGAGCCGCGTTGTTGGGGAGGTGCTGCGTAAGGCTCTTACCAACGTCTACCCGGAGCGCAGGCTGCAAGAGCACATGGAACAACGCGCCGAAAGAATCGAAAGGGGGATATCCCCCCGGATTATCCGTACCGAGGCACACTTGTGAGGCATTTTCGGGGAGTATCCTTTTCCTGGCGTGCTGGGCGCTGTCGCTTGATGGGAGGGCAAAGGTGATGGGTTCCGTTCCGAAGGTCGTTTTTGTGCTCGGTGCGGGCTGCACCAGGGCATTCTACCACGGCGCACCTTTGGTGGAGGACAAATATAACCTTGGTCCTGCCAAGCAACGGATTTCTGGACTGCCCCATGCAAGGAGCATATTGGAAACAGAACTGGCCAGGTTCAAAGATGGGAACACTATCAACATTGAGCAGCTGCTTACGCGCCTCGATGGCCCTATGCCCTATGATCGGGACCAATACATCCACGAGCTGGGTGTCCTGAGAAACTCAATAATCGAGGCGTTCAGGCAGAAACTTGCGGCAGTCAAGGAACCGTACGAACCTGCGTCCGCATTTGCTGGTTTAGCGCGTTACTGCGTTGAGAGAGCCGCCGACTGTATCACTTTCAATTACGATGATTTCTTCGACCAAGCCCTCTGGGAACTTGGTTATGTGTGCGGACCTGCCTGTCGGAAGGTAAGATGGAATCCCGACGAGGGCTATGGATTCTTCACTTCCCATATACGCCAGCATTTGGACCGCATGCCCCGCGGATGGGAAGAGCCCTCTATGGTTCTTCTCAAGCTTCATGGCTCTATTAATTGGCGGGTGCTCCACGGTGCACCAAAACCTTATTCCTACGAAGCAATTGCTCATGACTCCTCGTGGTATCCCGACGCGCTCACCCGAAACGAACAACAGATATGCAGCCGTCACTTGGAGGACAGCCCATTCATCGTGCTCCCGATTCTGGCTAAGTCCGAGCTCCTGCAGCAGCCGCTTCTAAGGCTGGTGTGGTCAAAAGCGTATGAATCTGTGAGCTTGGCGGATCATCTGATTTTCGTTGGGTATTCATTCTCGCCAACCGATATGGCAGCGAAGTTCCTGTTCTCAGAGGCATGTCAGCCCCCGCCAGATTGCAAGATAACGGTTGTTAACAATGCTGGCGTACACGAACGTAATGACCAGTACATACAGGAGAAACTCCGCGTAGCATATGGACGGGTTTTCGGCGAAGCTCAGCAGATTGACTTCAAATTCATGGATGCGCAAGATTGGTGCAAGAAGCTCATTGACGGTGCGATCCAACCCTATGAACTGTAGTCGCTCTCATGTGTATATTTGGTGGTTTGACCGTTGGCCGCGCGTCATGTCACAGATGCCGCACTGCGGCAGAAAAACCCGGCTCTGCATGGGTGTCGTGCCGGCGTAGCTATGTGGAGCGCCTGGACACCGGGACACTGACAGTCTGAAATGAAAGACATGCAACCTCCAAAACAGAAAGCGCGGGATCAGCGTTTCAGACTGTCCCGTTTCTTGAAACACAGGAGGAGGCGCGCGCAACACCATACACGCGCATCATCCCACTATTGTTTTTGAGGCCGACGCAAACATGGAACGCTTCGGATATACCAGGGACGATCTAATTGAGTATCTCCAGAACTTCTCGAGCTACACCTTTTTCGATATCAGGGGAGAGGAAGAGTGTATTCCGCTAGAACGCAAGGCTGGCTTTCAGCCACGTGAGAACATACTCGCGCTCGGCCCTGGGAAAGAGCCTTGAACGTAAAGCCCTCAAGGCAATTGCCCGTGCGGCCATCCGCGAAATTGTGATTGATAGGAGTTGAGTCGTGGACGACAGAGTAAACAAGGTCGCAGCTCTGGCAAACGCGGCTGTATATGACTCGCTCGCAACCCGCAGATATATAGACGGTGCTCCCCACATCAAGCACGCCAAGCTCAGAGGCCTGTACGCCAGGCTCGCGGTGAATGTGCATGACTTCGC
>JAUWZH010000056.1 GCA_030615435.1 Candidatus Brocadiaceae bacterium
AAGCGCGCGGGTTACATTGCTGCCGGCTGCTCGCTCGACACCGCCCCTGCACGAAGGGCCGTTTTTCTCAGAGCTGGGTCCGGGCAGCGTCCTTCTCGTCCCAGCGTCCGGGGAACTCGAGGCGCCTCTGTCACCCGTCTCGGAGGAACGCGGCGCGGAATACGTGCTGATCGCCTCGAAGGGGCCGCTCTACGACGTGGCCCGCAGGCGTGTCAGGGTGGCAGCCGGCCGGACCGCCGACGTGCAGCTCGTGCTGCATCGGGTTATCAAGCCAGGACAGTATGCGGCGGTGGACTTCGGGCAACGGATGAACAACCTCCCGGATTCCCCGCTGACCCCGGCAGAAAGGCGGCTATTGAACGACTGCGAGGGGCTGGACGGCGCGCTCGTGCCGCAGGGGACAAGCCGCGTCCGCCCCCACGTGGAAAGCGGCGCGGTCCCGCCGCACGGTGTCCCGGCTATCCTTCCCGCGCTTCAGGCCGTCACGGAGCCTACCGGGCGGATCAGCGTGCTCCTTGCGCCGGAAGACGTGGAGCTGCCGGGCCCCGGGCCGCCACCTCCTGCTGATTGGGGCAAGACCCCCGGGGAAGTCTTCGGCCTGCTGCGGCGATACTTCCCTCGGTCGCTCATCCAGATAGACAACCCGCTGGAGGAGCATACGGGCTATTTCCGGCTGACAGGCTTCCGGCCCGGCGCAGTCCCGCGACGGCCCTTCTCCGAGCGGTTCGACGCCATGTGTCTCCTCACGGGCAGCGAGCGCGGGAACGCCTCAGAGCTGCTTGAGTACTGGTTCGAGCTGCTGAATCGGGGACGGCGCATCTTCGTGACCGGGTCGAGCAATTCGGGTTCGGTGCGCGGCTCGTGGAGGATGGCCGCGCGCACCTACGTGCACTGTCCACGGCGCGGGGAGCGCGCCGAGCGCGGCGAACTGATACGGGCCGTCCAGGCGCTCGGCGAGCAGCCGAACGCCTTCGTGAGCAACGGGCCGTTCCTGAAGGTCACGGTGGAAGGCCGGCCGCCCGGCAGCCTGGTCACAGCCGCCGAGGGCACGGTCGGGATGCACGTGCTGGTGGAAGCCCCCCCGTGGATATCGGTGCGACGGGTGACGGTGTTCTGCAACGGCAGGCCGGTGCAGCTCATCGAGGCAGGCGAGCGAAAGGGAGTCGTGGCACTGGATCGCAAACTGGAACTGGAAGTAGAGTCCGACTGCTGGTTCGTCGTGCTCGCGGAGGGGGAGAAAGGCATGGCGCCGGTCTACTGCACCGAGGAAGGGGTGGGAGCAGTGCCCTTCGCGGTGACCAACCCCTTCTGGGTGGACGCCGACGGGGACGGACGCTTTACGCCGGCGCGCGACGGTTGAAATCCCGGCGCGCCCCCGTAGAATAGCAGCGGAGTTCCCCTCAACTGAGAAGAAATCGGAACCATCATGGCAGCGAAAGTGCTCATACTGCGCACAGCCGGCACGAACTGTGACGAGGAGACGGACTTCGCGTTCCGCCTCGCCGGCGCCGAGACGACCAAGCTGCACGTCAACGTACTGCGGGAAGACCCGGGACGACTCGCGGAGTTCTCGATACTCGCCATTCCGGGCGGGTTCAGCTACGGGGACGACCTGGGGGCCGGCACAGTGTTGGCCAACGAGCTGATCGCCCTCTTGCGCCGGCCGATGGAGGAGTTCATCGAGAGCGGCAAACTGGTGATCGGAATCTGCAACGGGTTTCAGGTGCTGGTGAGGACGGGCCTGCTGCCGGCGCTGCACAGGTGGGAACAGGAGGCGACCCTCACCTTCAACGACAGCCACAGGTTCGAGGACCGCTGGACCTACCTGAAGGCCCCGCCGAGCTGCTGCGTGCTGGTTGAGGACGGGGAGTCCATCTACCTCCCCGTGGCGCATGCCGAGGGGAAGTTCGTGCCCGCCGACGAGGAGGTGCTCGCCGCCCTGCGGGAAAACGGTCAGATCGTGTACCGCTACACCGACCCTGAGGGTCGCTCCGGCGGCTATCCCTGGAATCCCAACGGCTCTGCGGACGACATAGCCGGCATCTGCGACCTGACCGGACGAGTGCTGGGGATGATGCCTCATCCGGAGCGCCACTGCCTGCCCATCCAGCACCCCCGCTGGACCCGTGAGGGGCTGAGCAACAAGGGCGACGGCCTGCTCATCTTCGAGAGGGCCGTCCGGTTCGCCACCGAGCAGGCGGAGAGCACTGGGGCGAAAACTTGAACCGGCCAACGGAACTCTTGTCGGCTCCGCCGCACGGAAGCTCCGGACAATGGCTCTCTGGGCAGGTATAGACGAGGCGGGCTACGGACCGCTGCTGGGCCCCCTGGTAGTGGCCGGGACGGCTTTCCACGTCCCCGTCACCCCGCAGGAAGGGTGCCTCTGGAGCCTGCTCGCCGACGCGGTCAGCCGGAGGTTCGCCACTGCCGACGGGCGGCTGGTGGTGAACGACAGCAAGGCGGTTTACACGCCGGCCCGCGGGCTGCGCGCGCTGGAGGAAGGCGTGCTTGGTTTCCGTTACTCCGCCGGCGAGCCGCCTACCGACGCCGGCGGCTTCCTCTGCGCCGTCCTCCATCCGAGCGCGGACGTGACGGACGGCACGCCGTGGTCAGAGAAGGTCCAGGACATCACCCTGCCGTTGGAGAGCAACGTCTCCGCCCTGGCGAGCAAGGCCGCCGTGCTCTCGGAGGCCCTGCGGAGCAGCGGAGTAGCCTTCATCGGGGCGCAGGCGAGCGTCGTGCTGCCGAGCCACTTCAACCGGACGGTCGAGCGCACCCACAACAAGGCCAATCTCCTCTTCCAAAAGGTCGGCCTTCTGCTCCAGAGCCTCTGGCAGCGGCAGAGGCGCTTCGACGCCTGCGACGATCGGGGGGTGCCGGCCCCGCAAGAGGCGTTCGTGCTTGTGGACCAACACGGCGGACGCAGGCGTTACCGCAAGCTCCTGCGGGACGTCTTCCCTGACTGCGCGTGCGACGTGCTGCGGGAGGAGGCCGGCGGCTCGGTCTACCGGCTCAGCGACCGGGAGCAGACGATGTGGGTGGCATTCAAGAAGGACGGCGACCGCCTGGCCCTGCCGACCTCCCTGGCTTCCATGCTGGCCAAGTACGTGCGGGAGCTCTACATGCACGCCTTCAACGCCTACTGGCAGGGCCGTCTGGAGGGGCTGAAGCCCACGGCGGGTTACGTGCGAGATGCCCGCCGGTTCCTGCGGGACATCGCCCCAATCATCGAGCAGGACGGCGTTGACTTGCTGACCCTGGTGCGTCGGCGCTGAAGCCTGTTCCTGCCGGCAGGCCCCGGCACTTCCGCGCGACGGAGGCGGCAACGCGGCGCCGTCCACCTCTCCCCTTCTGGAAACAGCAGGCCACCGGCGACACTCGGCTTTCAGAAGAGCCCGGCGGCAGGGGGAGGCGGCTGCACCCCGCTCAGGGCGAGGACGACCTTCTTCAGGTCCTCCCAGGCGCTCTTCTTCTGAGCGGGGGAGCGCAGCAGGTAGGCGGGGTGGTAAGTGGGCAGCACGGGGATGTCCCCGTAAGAGAACCACCGCCCCCGCAGCTCTCCCATGGAGCTCTTGTTCCGCAGCACGGTGTTCGATGCGGGGCGTCCGAGCGTGCAGATGATCCTGGGCTGGACCAACTCGATCTGCCTTTCCAGATAGGGCCAGCACGCCTCGATTTCATCGGAGCGTGGCTCGCGGTTCTGCGGCGGGCGGCTCTTGATGATGTTGGTGATGTAGACCTCGTCGAGTTCGAGGCCCATGGCGATGATCATCTGGTCGAGCAGTTTGCCAGCCCGCCCCACAAAAGGCACCCCCTGCCGGTCCTCCTCGGCGCCGGGGGCCTCGCCGATGAACATCAGCGGCGCGTCCGCCCTGCCCCTGGCGCAGACGCCCTGGGTGCGGGTTTCGTGCAGGCGGCACCTGGTGCACTGCTTCACCTGCTGCTCCAGTTCCCCCAGCTCATCCTCCACGCCCGGACCTCTGATCAGAGCATCCACCCCCATCATCCTCTCCAATTCGATGCGCCGTCTGAGCCACGCCTCGCTCATTCCCGCTCCTCCTCTTCGTTGCGGTAATCGTAGTGTCCTCCTCGAAGGATTTCCACTGACGAATGGACAGGCGCGTCGTGAGCCGCGGGATTGTCGGCCTGCGCGTTCGCCGCCCTCCCCCTGGCTGCCTCTCGTGCCGCCCTCCCCTGCAGAGTGCGCCGGATCGTGATACAATCTCCGCCGCACAGCAGCCCGAAGAGCGGTCCGGTCCGGAGGCCATCGTGGAAGAGGCAATGCGCAAGGCAGGCGCGCTGATCGAGGCCCTGCCTTACATCCAGCGGTTCCGCGGCAAGTGGGTGGTGGTCAAGTTCGGCGGCAGTGCCATGGAGGACGAGAGCGTCACGAACGATGTGCTGGAAGACGTGGTGTTCCTCGCCACTGTGGGCATCCGGCCCATCATCGTGCACGGGGGCGGGAAGCGAATTTCTCGCGCCATGGAAATGGCCGGCCTGGAGCCGACCTTCATCCACGGCCATCGCCTCACCGACCGTGCGACGCTCGAAATCGTCGTGCGCGTGCTCACCGAAGAGGTGAGCCCGGCTATTGTCCGCCGCATTGCGGCGCACGGCGGCTGCGGCGCGCCGGGGTTCCGGGACGGCAAGAGCCTGCTGCGTGCCCGCAAGAAGAGCATGACCGTGACCGCCGACGACGGCCGCACCGAGGAAGTTGACGTGAGGTTCGTCGGCGAGGTGACCTCAGTGGACGTGCCGCGCCTCAGCGCACTGGCTGGAGCGGAGAAGATCCTCGTCGTGCCACCCATCGGTCAGGACGAGGCGGGCCAACTCTACAACGTGAACGCCGACAGCGCGGCGGCCGCAGTCGCACGCGAGTTGAAGGCCGAAAAAATCGTCTTCCTCAGCGACGTTCACGGCATCATGACGCGGCCCGGCGACCCGGGTTCCTTCCTTTCAAGCGTGGACAAGTCCGAGGTGGATGAGCTGGTCGCACGGGGGGTGATCGGCGGGGGCATGTTGCCGAAGGTGGCTGCCTGCCTCCAAGCAATCTCCGCCGGCGTGCGCAAGGCGCACATCATAGACGGCAGGCTCGCCCACTCGCTTCTGCTCGAGATCTTCACCGATGCGGGGGTCGGAACGGAGATCGTGGACACAGCAGCTCCCGGCCGGTAGTCCCTCGGCGGGCCGGTCCGCTCGGGCCGAGCAAGCGCTCACGCGGACTCGACCTCTTGGACTGAAGCGTCATCCTCGCGCTGCTCCGATTGCACGTGAGCGCAAGTTCTTGCTGAGCAGGCCTTTGGCGATTTAGCTCGCCCCCGCCTCGTAGTTGTCCCTACAATTCACTGGGATCGTCCGCGAATCGTCCCCCTGCGCACGGACGCACGCAGCGGACACATTCGCCCCTGTTTTCGGCCACGAGAGGGTCAGCAGTCCCATGGCTGCCAGGAGCCGAGACTATTTCCGTCACACGACCCTCATCGCGTCGTTCACGCTGGCGAGCCGGCTTCTCGGCGTCGCGCGGGACGTGGCCTGTGCCAGCTACTTCGGGGCGGGAGCGGTATGGGATGCGTTCAGCTTCGCCTTTCGGATTCCGAACCTGTTTCGCAGGCTCCTCGGCGAAGGCGCCCTGAGCGCTGCGTTCATCCCGGTCTTCACCGAGTACCTGGAGCTCAGGGGCCGCCGGCAGGCCTGGCGGCTGGCCTGGATCGTCCTCACAGCCCTGGGAGCCGTCTTGCTGGCCTGCCTGCTGCTGGGCGAAGGTCTGGCGCTGGGCATCCCGCGAGTTTCCGAGCTGAACGAGCGCTGGCGCCTCACGCTCGCCCTTACGGCTGTGCTGTTGCCCTACATGCTCTTCATATGCCTCACAGCGCTGGCAGGGGCGATCCTCAACTCTCTCAAACATTTCACCGCGCCGGCCCTCGGGCCGGTGGTGCTCAATCTCTGCTGGATAGCGGCGGTGATCCTGGTGGCCCCGGCCGTCACGGACGATCCTGCCAGCCGGGCCTTTGTGCTTGCGGTGGGCATCCTGGCAGCCGGGCTGCTCCAGCTTTTGCTCCAGCTCGCGGTGCTGCTCAAGAAAGGCTTCCCGCGCAGGCCTGCGTTCGAGCTGAGAGACCCCGGCTTACGCCGCGTGGCGCTCGCCATGGCCCCCATTGTGGCGGGCATGGCCGCCTTTCAGGTAAACGTCCTGCTCGACGGGGTGATTGCCATCTCACTGTCGGCTCGGGAAGAGGCGCAGACCTTCACGTTGTTCGGCGCAGAGATCCGCTACCCGATGCTGGTGGGCGCCAACAGCGTCCTTTACTATGGCAACCGGCTCATGCAGTTCCCCCTGGGGGTCTTCGGCATAGCGCTGGCGACCGCTGTGTTTCCCACCCTCAGCGCACGGGCAGCGCGCGGGGACCGAGAAGGGTTCTGCGAGGCGCTCTCCGACGGGCTCGGGGCCGTGATCTTCATTGGCCTGCCCGCCGGTGTGGCGATGATAGTGCTGGCGAGGCCGGCGGTTGAACTGATGTTCGAACGGGGCGCCTTCACCCCGGCGATGTCTGCCCGGACGGCCATGGTCCTCATCGCATATTCTGCCGCAACATGGGCGTACTGCGCTCAGCACCTGCTCCTGCGCGCCTTCTACAGCCTTCAGGACTGCGCCACCCCGGCGAGGGTGGCCGGGGGGATGGTGGCGCTCAACCTGGGGTTGAACCTCTCCCTGATCTGGGTTTTGCAGGAGGCCGGCCTCGCCTTCGCCACGGCCCTCACCGCTGCGGTGCAAAGCGTGATGCTTTACGCCATTCTCATCCGCAGGGTCGGGCCCCCGGACCAGGGCCGCCTCTTGCGAACGCTGATCAAGACTGCCCTGGCGACGGCCCTGATGGCAGGCGTGTGCCTGCTGGTGTTGCAGGTGGGGCCACCGCCCCCGGAGGGAGACGACGTTCCGGTCAAGATGCTGCGTCTTCTCGCACCCGTGACGGCGGGAGCCGCGTCCTACTTTGGCGCGGCGGCCCTTCTCGGGGTGCCCGAGATGAGATTGCTCCTGAATGCGTTGAGGCGGCGGCTGCGCCCCAGAACAGAAGAATAGGGGAAGCCCCCGCTTGCCCCGAGGGCGATCGCCTGTGCCTGGCCCTCGGATTCTCCCCCGCAGCGCTTGCACCAGGACCAAGAGTTCAGTAGATTCTCAAGAGCGAAAAGCCGGCTCGCAGGAACCGGAGGAATACTCGGCAGGGTCATCGAAGTGGAAGAGATAGAGAAGGACAAGACACAGAGGGCGCGCTTCTTCGTCAAGGTAATCAGCGGCGAAGGGGAGGGCCAGCTCTTCGAGATCCCCTCCGAGGGGCTGCTTGTGGGCCGCTCCCCGGACTGTGACTTTGTCCTGGAGAACCGGGAGATTTCCCGGCTGCACGCCCGCCTGTATCTGAACGAGGGCTACTGTTTCATCATGGACATAGGGTCGCGAAACGGCATCGTGGTGGGAGGCAAGAAGGCCAGGAACCGCTGTCTGAGGAACGGCGACATTATTGACTTCGGATGCTGCAAGCTCGAGTTCCACAGCGAGGGCAGCGTCAAGGAGCGCCCGCCACGTGGCAAGCTTCTCCGGCTGCTGGAGAACATCGAGGTACTTGAGCACGCTCCCCACGCCCCCAGGCGCCTTCCCCTGCACCCGTTTTCGGTGGCCGCCGTGGCCTTTGCGGCCCTGGCTTCCTGGTTCTGGGCTTTTGCGCTCGGGGCCGTCCTGCTGTCCGTGCTGGCTTTGATCGAGATTCGCCACAGAGGACGACAGCGCGGGAAGGTCCTTGTGCTCGGCGCGCTGGTGCTGGGCATCTCGGCCGGGGCAATCAACGCCTGTGCCAGGAGCGGCCTGCGGCTGCCTGGCTTATCGAAAGATCCCCTCACGCAGCAATGCAGGGAGAACTTCAAGCGCATAGCTCAGGCCCTGCACCGTTACGCCGAGGACAACGAAGGCCGTTATCCGGCGAGCCTGGAGGATCTCTATCCCGAGTACGTAGAGGACGAGGGGATTCTGGTCTGTCCGGCTGCTGCAGCCCGGGGTCTGGGCCGCAACAGTTATTATTTCCCTGCGGCCGGGCAACGGCGTTGGCAGCAGGAAAGCGTTGTCGTCCTGGACAGGAACATTTACAATCACGACGGTCGGGGCGGCTTTGTGCTGCGGGCAAACGGAGAGGTGGAATGGTTGAAGGCCAGGGACCTCCAGTGGTCCATAATAGGCTTGGAGTGAAACGAACCATGAGTGGTGCGAAGCCGGAAACTGACGAATCACGCGGGCTTCCAACGCCGGAGTTGCGACCCTTCCATTGTCCTTGAGCTCCGTGCGCACCTCCCAGTCTTCTGGCAACGAGGCAGCGGGCAAGCCTTCAGCCAGCAGGAGAAAAGGCTTGGTAGAGAGCAAGCAAAGCAGCGAGCGCATCAGCTCTTCGACGAGCATCCGACTGGCAATCGGGTTCGGCATCGTGCTTTGCGTGTTCGGGGCCGCTCTGCTAGCAAATCTGTACTACTTGCGGGAGCTCAGGAAGGCCAGCGAAGAGGTGCGCATCAGGCAGCAGATCCGTCGGGAAGCCCTCAAGGTCGGCCGCGTGTGTGAGGTGGGATGTCGGGAACTGCTGGTGGACGGAAGGCTCGGCGCAGACACCGGCGAGCAGATCGAGAACGCCTACGGCCACATGTTCCATACGATCAGGGCTCTGGCCACCCATAACATGAGCGCCGCAGAGTGGCATTACCTGAAAAGGCTGGTAGAGACTACGGGGCGGCTGCGGGCAGTATTCAGGGAAGCCCGGCGCCTGGCCGACGGCCCGGAAGGGGCAAACACCCGGAGGCAGATATCAGAACTCCAGGCCACCAGCAGCGAACTGCTCAAGAGAATGACCGGCCTCAACACCCGCATAGGTCAGCATTTCGACTTCAAGACTTACCGCCTCGAGAAGGACGCGCAGTGGTTCGGGGAGCTTTCCCAGGACATCGGCCTGGGGATTTTCGGCATCGCACTTGCGGCGAGTCTCCTGGTTGTCTACCTGACCCACCGGGCAATCGTCCGCCCGATCAGAAAGCTGGTCAACGGAACGAAAACCCTCGCCAGCGGCGACCTGACGAGCAGAATAGAGGTTCCCGCAGGCGGAGAGTTTCGGACGCTGGCCGAGAGCTTCAATCGCATGGCAGAGGCCCTCGAAACGAATCAAAGACAACTCGTCGAGGCGGAGAAGATGGCGACCATCGGAAGATTCGCCGCCGGCATCGCCCACGAAATCAATAACCCCATCGCGGTCATACTGGGATACGTCAAACCCACGCTGGCCCGGCTCTCTCCGCACTCACCCCACCGTGAAGCGCTCAAGGCCATCGAGGAAGAGGCGCGGCAGTGCAAGAACATCGTCCAGGGCCTCCTGGACCTCGCCCGACCCGCCGCCGCAAGCAAGAGCGAACTGGTCAGCCCTCAAGAACTTGTCTCAGAGGTCATCAACATGGCCCGGGTGCTTCGACTCACGCCGAACATAGAGGTCCACACCTCCGTGACCGGAAAACCCGTTTGCCTGCCTTTGAGCCGCTCGAGACTCAGGCAAGTCATCTTCAATATCGTCTCGAACGCCCTCGAAGCCCTGCAAGAAAACAACGGGGGCGAGCTGAGCATCGAAGGGAACCTGTGTGATGGCCCGCAAGGAGCAGACCGTCAACCCCTCCGCCCTTCAGAAACCGGGAGGCGGTTCCTAGTCTTACGCTTCACCGACAACGGACCGGGCATACCGCAGGAGCACATCGAGCACCTCTTCGAGCCGTTCTTTACCACCAGACCAAGCGGCACTGGGCTCGGACTGGCCGTGACGTACAGCATCGTGGAGGCTCATGGAGGGCATCTCGAGGTAGCATCCACCGAGGGACAGGGAACGACGTTCGTCTTGTCGCTGCCCGTGCAGGCGGCAGTCGAACCTCAAGCTGCGGCGTAGCTGCGCGCGCGCTGCCCGTGCGCCCCGTCGCTTTGCCTCGAGGCTCGACCTCGCGACAAAGGCCCACTGGCGCGCCAATCCCGCAAGGCCGCCTCCCGCGTCCCCAACCATGCGAGGCGCAAAGGGCGCTACAACGAAAATGGCCGGGAGACCTTGACAGAGGCGCCCCCCAGGCCGTAGCATGAGGACAGGGAGCGGACGTAATTCAGTGGTAGAATGTCAGCTTCCCAAGCTGGACGTCGGGGGTTCGAATCCCATCGCCCGCTCCAGAAAACTCAAGGCGGTCGCTGTCAGAAGATGACACCGGCCGCCTGTCTTCTTGCCCCGGAGCGCACTTGCGGCACGCCGCCCTTCTTGGCCCACTCTCTCTGCCCCTGTCAGGACATGACTGTGAATGCCGCTGTTTTCCTGCCGTCAGTGCAAGAACTGGTGAAGGCTGGATGCCTAATGATAGTTAGCGACGGAAGCACTACTTCTTGGAGGGGATCCTTACGGCTGTTTTCTTCGGGCGGACCGCTTTGACGGGCGGTCCTGCGTGGGCTACAATCAGCAGACGCTGCGGTTGCGCTTCCGGGGGTCCGGGTCGCTCTGTGCGTGGCGGTTTGGCGTTGTTTCGCGGGCAGATGACGTGCGAAGAGCGGCGACCTGCTCCGAGGGTCCTGGCAGGACTATCCAAAGTGAAGTCGGTAGCTGCTAACTCCCGTTCGGCGCCCGATCAATTGATCGAACGGCACAAGGCTTCTTGGCGGCACGATTGCGCGGAGCCACCGTTTCTCCTCGAAGAGCTCTGCCCGCTGTGCTTTGCCTCCGTGCGACGGATGTATGTCAGGCTCTTGAGGCTTCGGACGGGGGCAGCGGCGGCGCTTCTGGTGGCAGTGTTCCTGGCCTTGTCTTGTGACCGCTCAGACTCGTCTGCACCAGCGGGGCAATCGAAGTCCGGCTGCGCTCCACCGGTGCAGGTTCCCGAACTGCGGCCTTCGTCCGGTCTGGCCTGGAGCAAGGAGCGCTACCCGGAGCAGTATGAGGACTGGAACCGGGCCAGTGTTGAGCTCTCCGGCCTGGACGCCCGTGCGAACGAGCGTTTCATGGACATAGGGAGCCTGGCGTATTCGCGAGAGTTCGTCCTCGCTTTCAGCTACACGGATTCCACCGGCCTGGGACCTCAGGTGCGGCTCGACTACCTCAAGCGGGCGGAGACGTTCGTGGGCACCCTGACGGGTCGCGGCCTCAAGCCGAATTTCGCTTACCAGCTCAAGCTGCGCGGCGTGTTCTCGGATCGAAAGGCTTTCGAGCGGATCGGCTACCTGGGCCGCTGGAGGCTGCCCGGATGGAAGAGGACGAACTACTCCGACGCTGATTACAAGAAGTTCCCCCGCAAAGACGGGGCGGAGAGCTACCTTTTCTTCGATTTCTTCGTGACGGACCACGAAGGCAGCGCCGAAAAGGAGTTCTACGCCGACAGCTCCCTGCACGTGCTGTTCAATTCAACCTGGCAGCTACC
>JAUWZH010000228.1 GCA_030615435.1 Candidatus Brocadiaceae bacterium
GGACTACATCCCCACCACCCGCATCTTCTACCGTCCGACCGACCAGGGGCAGGAGAAAAAGATGAAGGCGCGCCTCGACGCCCTCCGCAGGGCACGGGGGATCGAGGACGGAGAGGGACAGGACGAGTAGCCGATTTCGCAGCACAGAGGAACACGGCTGAAGGGCAGCCCGTCCTGACGCGTGAGGCACCGCACAAGGCGGCGGCTTCCTTCCGGTTGTCTGTGGCGCCCACTGCTCCCCTCTGCTCGTCTTGCCATTCTGCTTGACAGTCCGTAGCGCTAGGCTATACTGTTCCGATTCGAGAGGCGTCCCGGCCTGTTGGGGTTCTTTCCGCGTCCCCCTGAGCACATCAACCATGAACATCCGCCTCACCCTTCCCGACGGAAGCACTATCGAACGCCGTACCGGAGTGACTCCGGCGGAGGTGGCCGCCTCCATCGGCCGCGCCCTGGAACGGGATGCAGTGGCGGCGCGCGTGGACGGGGTCGTGATGGATCTGTGCGTTCCGATGGACCAGGACGCGCGGCTGGAGATCATCACGGTGGACACGCCCGAGGGGCTGGAGATACTGCGCCACAGCACCTCCCACATCATGGCCTGCGCCGTGAACAGGCTCTACGACGGCGTGCAGTTCGGCATCGGCCCGGCCATCGAGGACGGGTTCTACTACGACTTCGACCTGCCAGAGCCGATCTCCGGGGAAGACCTGGAAGGAATCGAGGAGGAGATGTCGCGCATCATGGCGGAGGAACTGCCCTTCGAGCGCACGGAGGTCTCGAAGGACGAGGCCCGCCGCATCATGGAGGAGCGAGGACAGAGCTACAAGACGGAGCTTCTCGACGAGATCGAGGACGAAGTAGTCTCGCTTTATGAGACGGGCGAGTTCGTGGACCTCTGCCGGGGTCCGCACGTTCCGCACTCGGGCAAGGCACGGGCGTTCAAGCTCCTCAGCGTGGCGGGGGCCTACTGGCGGGGCGACAGCTCTCGGCCCCAGCTCCAGCGCATCTACGGCGCAGCGTTCGCCGCTGAGAAGGAGCTCGAGGACTACCTCTACCGCCGCCGGGAGGCTGAGAAACGCGACCATCGCAGGCTGGGCCGGGAACTGGACCTGTTCAGCTTCGACGAAGAGGTGGGACAGGGGCTGGTGCTCTGGCACCCGCGCGGGGCGATTCTTCGTGAGACCATCGAGGATTACTGGAAGGACCTCCACAGGCGGGCCGGCTACTGGCCCGTCTACACCCCCCACATCGCCTCAGAGAAGCTCTATCTGCGCAGCGGCCACATCCCCCAGTACGAGGACCTGATGTATGCGCCGCTGGAGATTGACCACGAGCGCTACCGGATCAAGCCGATGAACTGCCCGGCACACATCAAGATCTTCCAGACCCACATTCGCTCCTACCGCGACCTGCCGATCCGCTACGCCGAACTGGGGACGGTTTACCGCTACGAGATGAGCGGGGCGCTCCACGGGCTGCTGCGCGTGCGCGGGTTCACTCAGGACGACGCTCATATCTTTTGCACCGCCCAACAGCTCGTGGGCGAGGTCCAGGCGATACTGAATCTGACGGACAGGATTCTCGGCGATTTCGGGCTCGCATACAAGGTTTATCTGTCCACAAGGCCGAAGGTCTCGCTCGAAGAGGCGAGTGACGAGGAGTGGGAGAGCGCCACAGACGCGCTGCGCGAGGCGCTGGAGCAAAGGCACTTCGACTACGAGGTGGACGAGGGGGCGGGCGCCTTCTACGCCCCGAAGATAGACGTGATGCCGTGCGATTCCATCGGCCGGGAATGGGAGCAGGGGCCGACCATCCAGGTTGACCTCAACCTGCCGAAGCGCTTCGACGTGACCTACATCGGCGAGGACGGGGCCAAGCACGAGTGCATCATCGTCCACAGAGCGATCCTCGGGTCGCTGGAGCGTTTCGTGGGCGAGCTGATCGAGCACTTCGCCGGCTGGTTCCCGGTCTGGCTCGCCCCGGAGCAGGTCCGGGTGCTGCCAATCACGGATGCTCACCGCGAATACGCACACGCGGTCGTCCGGGCGCTCCAGGACGGTGGGGTTCGCGCGAGCTGTGACGAGCGCAACGAGAAGACCGGCTACAAGGTACGCGCCGGCACCACCGACAAGGTGCCCTACCTGCTGATCGTTGGGGACCGCGAGGTCGCGGGCGGCACAGTGAGCGTGCGCAGCCACGATTGTGGTGACGAGGGGCCGGTGCCCCTAGAAGAGTTCATCCGACGCATAGCCGGCGAGATCGAAACAAGGCAACTGCCGGCGCAGTTCTGATTCCCGGTTTGACCCCGCGAAGGGGATCTCCCACCACTCAAATGCAGTTCTCGTCTGCATGTGCGTGACGGTCGCAGAGGGCGTGGCGGATCATGAACCCACAGGAACGCAAGGATGCCGCGCGCCTGGCCTTCGCCGAAGGCTTCTGGGGGCTGGGGTGGGGACTTGTGGCACCCCTGACCGTGCTGCCGCTTCTGATCCGGTTTCTCGGAGGAGGGCCGGTCGAGATCGGACTGCTTTACGGCGTGGCCACAGCCGGCTACCTGCTGACCCAGCCGATCGGGATGCTGATTTCGCAGCACGGGGGCGCCAAGCGTCGCTTTATCGTGCTTTACCACATCCCGATCGTTCTCCCCGTGTTTGCTGCAATGGGCCTCACCGTCTGGTTTCTCGGACCGCGTCAGGAGGCCCATGCCCTCGCCCGCTTCATCCTGATAACTCTGTTCAGCCTTCACATTCTGGCGACAGGCGTGATCGTGCCGCTTTGGAGCGACTGGGTGGCCGGGCTTTTCTCCACGCAGACGCGCGGGCTGGCAATGGGTCTGATGTGGTGCACCTTATCCGTCGGGATGAGCCTGACGGCGCTGGCGGCAGGCTGGATCCGGCACCATTGTCCATTCCCACTCGACTACACGCTGCTCTTTGCAGCAGCCACAGTCCTGCTCGGGGTGAGCATAGCCTTGATGTTCCGGATCAGCGCCGGTCAGGCCCCTGCCACTGGGACTCGTCCCACGCTGAGGGCCCTTCTGGGACAGTTCGCCCTCTCGCTGCGCGACCGCAACTACAGGCGATACCTCCTCGGGCGCGTGCTCCTGACCATGGGCAGCGGCGCCGTGGGCTTCATGGCCGTCCACTTCCGCAGCGAGCAAGGCGGGAACCTGTCGGAAGCAACGATCATCGGATTCGGGGCCTTCCTGACGCTTCCCCAGGCGGTCGGAGGCCCGTGGCTGGGTGTGGTCGGGGACCGTTTCGGCCATAAGGTTGGGGTTCTGATCGGGGCCGCTGCACAGATCGCCGCACTTGCCGTGGCGCTGAGCGGGATGGGAATGCTGGCCTGCGCGTTGTGCTTCGCGTGCCTTGGCCTGGCATATAGCGCCGGGGGCATCTCGCACCAGAACATGATCTTCGAGACGTGCCCGCACGACAACCGGGTTGCGCACATCACCCTCAGCAACCTCCTGCTGGGGCCGTTCGTGGCGGCGCTCCCGCTGGCGACCGGATACCTGATCGCCCACACCAGCATGGTCACTGCCTTTGGGATGTGCCTGGGGCCGACGGTGCTGGGGACATTATGGATCATCTGGATGGTTGACGATCCGCGGCAGATCGTGCTGGGGCCCAGGACGCGCAAGTTGCCCGCCTGGTTGCGAAAGGTGCGGAATGGGGAGCGTAGGCCCTGAGCGTATGCTATTCGTAGCGCAGGGTCTCAACAGGGTCCAGCCGGGCGGCTTTCAGGGCAGGGAGCACGCTGAAGAGGAGGCTGAGCAGAATCGCCCCCCCTGCTATCGCAAGCGGCATCAACATCCCCCTGTCCACGGGTATCTCCGAGAAGTAGTAGACCTCTCGCGGGAACGCAGTCCAGCCGGTCAGCTTCTCCACGAACGCGGCGATCTGGTTGATGCGAAAGGCGAAAAGAAGCCCGAGTGCCGCGCCGAGCGCAGCCCCGAGCAGGCCTATCGCCACCCCGTCCACCAGGAAAACCGTGGCGACGTCGCCGGAGGTGAACCCGACGGCCTTCAGTATCCCGATGTCCCGGCGCTTCTCGGCGACGGTCATGGTGAGGATGGAGAATATTGAGAAACCCGCCAACATGCCGACGAAACACAGGATGAGCCCCATGAGGAACCGCTCCATCTCCACTGCCGCCAGGAAGTTCCTCTGCTGGTCTTCCCACGTGCGCACGATGAACTGCGGCTCCAGGGCCTGCTTCACCTGCTGGGCGTTCTCATAATCGTCGAGTTTCACGTTCAGCCCTGAGACCAGCCCCTCGGAATCCACGAGGTCAATGGCAGAGTCCAGCGACAGCAGCACGACGGAACTGTCGTAATCGTAGCGGCCCGTCTCGAAGACCCCGGCGACCACGTACTTCTTGATGCGACGCCGCAGGTCGCCGGTGGCCGTGATGAGGACGATCTCGTCCCGCAGCACCCTGTCGCTGTTCTGCTGCACCAGTCGGGCCAGGTACGGGGAGATGGGGGAAAGATAGTCAACCGCTCCTTGGATGTGCCGGCGGGCATCCTGGAGCCGCCGGGCCTGTCTCGCTTCGTCGAGCAGCTCCAGGACCCGGCGGCGGTGCTCACCTTCGA
>JAUWZH010000264.1 GCA_030615435.1 Candidatus Brocadiaceae bacterium
ACAGCTTGCAGAGGCAGGCCGAAATGCTCGGCGTTGCCGACCGAGTTGTCTTCGCCGGGCTCGTTGACTCCAGCCGCATCCCGGCCGTGCTGAGCGCCATGGACATCGTGGTTCACGCTTCCCTGCGTGAGGGGCTGGCCCGCGTGCTCGTGCAGGCGCTCCTCTGCGCCCGGCCGGTGGTGAGCTATGACGTGGACGGAGCACCCGAAGTGATCGTTGACGGGGTGACAGGTCGCCTCATCCCCGCCAGGTCCGTTCGCGAGCTCGCAGAAGCCGTCCTGGACTTGATCGAGCATCCTGAGAGAGCGGCTGAAATGGCTCGCGAGGGGCGGCGACGGTTCACCGAACCGTTCCGCGCTGAGACGATGGTGCGTCATCTGGAGCGCCTCTACCGGGAACTGCTCGCCGAAAAAGGCGCATTCCCTGCCTCCGCGATCTAACATCCTCTGGAAAATGTGCTGCACCGGCCGGACCGGCTCGGAAGTCTTGATGGCCCCTCAGGTCCTCCCCTCCCGCACAGCAGCAAGACGCGCGCCGGCACTTTAGATGTCGCGCGGAATACGCTATCATGCGGTGCCGGATCGTGCAAAAATCCAAATGGAGTGGACGGAGAAAAATGCCGATAGAAACCCGAAGTTTCACGTTCAGCACCCAGGCGGACACGGATGTGGTTGACATCACCGACGAGGTCGCGGAGCTGGTCACCCAGAGTGCGGTCAACGATGGGATCATCGTTGTGTTCGTTCCCGGTTCCACCGGCGGCATAACCACACTGGAACACGAGCCGGGGATGGTGCAGGACATCAAGGATTTCTTCGAGCGGGCCGCGCCGAAAGACCACGACTACCATCACGAGGAGCGCTGGCACGACGGGAACGGCCACTCACATGTGAGGGCGAGCCTGGTCGGGCCGTCGGTGACGATTCCGTTCCGCGACAAGCGGCTCATGCTCGGCACGTGGCAGCAGGTCGTCTTTCTAGATTTCGACGTGCGGCCGCGGGAGCGGGAGCTGATAGCACAGATCATCGGCGAATAGAAACGGCTCCCGGGTGCGGGGCGGCTGAGGTTATCTTGGGGCCGCCAACAGGTCAATGCGAATGCCCGTGGTTGTGCATACGCCGCTCCAGATGCGCCTTCGCGTGCTCGTAGATCGCCTTCATCTCACGGTGGCGCTTCTCGTTGTAACGCACCGATAGGGTGTCCAGGTAGGTGAGGCCGCCGTCAATCATCGTGAGCATGTAGGTGGCGTCGGAGGGGCTGAACAGCTCCATTCCTGGTACCACGATGTAGATGGGCGATGTATGGGCGGCGATGTACATCGGCCAGCAGTGCTGCATTTGGAGGTTGCTGCCGCAGCGGGCGGCCATCCAGCACGACCCTTTCACGGAGACCTTCTCGCGCAGTTCCAGCCTTCTGGCTCCTGCATCGTCGGCGGTGGCGGCGACCACCTCGCCGTTCATCACCACCTCCAGCTTGTGAATGGGCCAGGCGCACTGGGCGGCGGCGCTCACTTCGACGGTGCCTGCGCCGCCGGTGAGCCGGATCTCCTCCCCGAGCCCTTTGCCTTCCACTTCCAGCTCGATCAGCGCCCCGGAGGTGCTGAACGTCCGGCCCGCTCTCACGGCTTCGCCCCAGTTCTCGAAGTTGAAGGGACGGTCGGGGGCGAGCTGGGCGTAGGTGCGCACGCCCCCCACTGGCATGCCGGCCGACATCTTGTCGGTGCCGCCCACGCACGCCACCCGGTAGCCGCAGTTCAGGTAGCGGTAGTATTCCCGCAGATGGTAGATCTCGAGTGAGCCGCTCGCCGGAGCGGCAAAATAACGGATCTCCAGGCCGTCGAACTTGCCGAGCACAATGTCCACCGGATTCTCCATGTTGGGCCCCGGGAAGTGCGGCCGTATCACCACCCCCTGTTTGCGCCGGCATTCGTCGGCCCACATGGCGAGCAGCCACTCGTCGGGGTCCCCGATGTAGGCCTCCTTCGGGCCGCCCGTGCACATCGGGAAGACCGGGTCGCCGCGCGTGCCGAGCATAGAGATGTGGCCGAGGATGTGATTGCGGTTCTCCGTGCCGACCCACACCAGCGTGTCGTCCTTCTCCACGCCCAGCTCTCCGGTGATGTCGCCGACATTGGTGAACAGGCGCCCCCACTGACTCGCCAACAGGTTGACCAGGTTCAATCCCTCGGCCTGTCCCTGGAGCCAGGCCGTGTGTGGGCTGATGAAGTGCACGTGCGTGTCCGCCGTCACCCAGCCCTCTCCGCGCCAGTTGGCGCAGCGCCGAAGGGTCAGCTCGAGCTCCCGCTGCCCGGGCCGGATTTCGATTCTCCGTCTCATCGGCTCGTACTCGAACCCCTTTGCTACTTCGACGTATAGCTCGCCGACGGGGAGCTTGGTCTGGAATCGGCCCGGCACGTAGGCGTAGCTCATGTCCCCCAGCTTGATGTCCGCTCCGTAGTCTTCGAACCAGTTGTCGTTGATGACGGTGTGGTGGCCGTAGGGGGCGTAGTATTCGCCGTTGGGGCCGGAGAAGTGCACGCGCGCCGGGATCTCCGCTCCCGTTTCCTCGTCCTTCACGCTGACGTGCACCCACGTGCGCTCAGGATGAACCACCTCCAGGCGCGCATCTCTGTCCGTGCTCGCGCCGCAATGGGTCGCCTCTCCGATGCTGAGGTCGTACGTCGCAGCAGCGCCTTCATCGCGCGTTTCAACCCTCAGCGTGGCCCCGTCGGCCGCGCTGATTTCCATCAAGCGCGTGTTCTCCTGTCTTGGCGAATCGGGCTCTACGCCAAGCCCGGCCTCGACCGACTCCAGCCACTCTTCGCCGCGAGGCGACGCCCCGCCTGCATCCCGCACCAGCACGCCGAGGTCAACGTCCGCCGAGGCCACCTCCGTTCCTCCGGGCAACTCCAGCTTGAAGTAGCGCCGCGGGTTGTGGCGCAGGGGATGCCCGGGGCCTTCGTACAGAGTCAGCCCCAGGACGCCGAGCGCCGACTCATGCACGCCGCGCAGCAGAGCGGACTCGATCTCCTTCTCGGGGCTCGGGTTGACGAGGGCAAAGATAGAGGGCTGGTCCCGGCCCCCACCGCCGAGGTCGTTCTGGATGCGTCCCCAATCCAAGCTGCGGCGCGTCTCCTCGCTCATGAAGTCGAGGGCCTCGTCCTCCTTATAGCTGACGCCGGCGTACAGGTACGCCCCGTAGGGCGGTGCTTCCCAGCCTATCTCGAACCGCGAACGGACCGGCACGGAGCAACTCTCGCCGCCAGAGTAGTCCAACACGTATTCGCCGACAATCTCGCCGCCGGCGTCGCCGGCCGCCTCGTCCGGTGATCCCTCCCAGTAGTGCAGGAAGCACAGGTGGGTGGCTTTGGCGCGGATCTGGACGGTAGCTTCCTCTCCTTCCGCCAGCCGGAGCACGTTGCCCCCTTCGTCCTCAGGGGCGAGGTCGAACGGGATGCCCCAGAAGCGTTGCTCGCCGCGGGGCATCTTGCGGGCCAACTGGGCAGCCGTGTCGTCCTGCCCGGCCGCGGGGAAGTTATACGGAAGTGAGATCGCTTCGAAACGGACGGCAAAGCCCCTCGCGTCGTTCCCGGACCTTTTCCCCTTGCACATCTTGCTCCCTCCCTTCAATGCAGTGAATGCCGGCAGAGCGTCGCCCGATCGTAGGGGGTGGCGGCGTGATTGTCAACAGTTCAGGCGCCAGGAGTCTCTCGGCCCCTCCGCTCAGGCCTTTGAGTGCAGGGGCGGCTGAGCGGTGTTTGCTCGAACGGCCCTGCGCCTTTAGAATCGTAGACCTTGGTCCGGCAACGTCTTCAGGAGGTGACATGCAGAAAGCTATCCTCGGCAGAACGGCCTTGCGGATAACTCGCATCGGGTTCGGTGGGATTCCGATTCAGCGGCTCGAAAAG
>JAUWZH010000075.1 GCA_030615435.1 Candidatus Brocadiaceae bacterium
TCACGATGCGATATGAACCTAATGTCTCCCTGTTTGCTAAACCTTGCACGGAGAAACTCTCTGACCCGTGTCAAAAAACTCCTCTCCGCTCGTAACCATCTATCCTTCGGGCCTTCTGCAAAGAAGGCCATGCTCTCGCGATCCAGTCACTACTAAGTATACCAGAGAACGCCCGTGACTGCAACGAATAAAGCGGAGGGAAGCCTGCGTTGCGCGCCTTCTCGCCGTGCAAGGGGGGGGGAGCAGCACCGGCGTCCTGCCGGCTCGGTCGGCCGCGGGCATCACGGCGACGCCGGCCCCTGGCTTCGTGATGGCCCGAGCGACGTTCACTACCGCCCTGGCCTCGGTGCTCCGCCCGGCCTTGTCCTCGACGACGAGGCGTAGCGCATAAACGCCGTTCAGATTCTCGTATCGATCAAAGTAACGATAGGACGTCAGTCCTGTATGGCAGTCTCCCAGGTTCCCTTGAGTCCCACGGCTCGGGTCCCACTTCACCTTCCCCGCCGCCCAGGGGTCAGAAGGCCGCGGCGGCGGCGAGACCGTGATAACGTGCCATTCCTTAGGATCAGGCCCCTCGCCGAACTCCAGGCGGTAGAGCTTGAAATCCTTCGCATCCGCCACCCCGAACACCGGCACGTTGGCACGGACCAGCGAGTTGTTGTAGGGCATCGAGATCCTCGCGATCGGCCCGTCTTCCCCATCTGCGGCTACCGCAGGCTCCTCCGACGAAGCAAGACGGAACCCCGGCCAGATGACCGCTGCCAACAGCACGCAGGCAATAGTCAACGAACCCCTTGGAGGACGATATCTTGGCTTGCTCATACAGCCGCCCCTCTTCAGCCCCATTGCCGCCCTGATAGCGCCCTCGTCAGCAGCGCACCCAGGCAGGCTACTCAGATCACCGGCGCGCGAGTATTGTACCCTGTACTCCCGAAATGTCAAGAAACGGAGGACGCTTTCGACGAGCTATATGGCGGGAAATCGGAAGGCTGAAGGATGGGATTCCGTCCACACGCGCAGAAGGGCTTGCCAGGCACGGCTTTCAACGATCCCCCCGCTCTCGCTGACGACCGTTCCTACGACGCGGATAGCTTCTCGCCAAATCTCATGCGGTAGAGGTCGAAATCCTTCGCATCCGCAACCTTAGGGTCGTTTACGCTGTAATCTTTATCTTCGCGTCCGCCGTCTGGGCGCGGGAATAGCTGCCGGCAAACCCCACAGGCGAGCAAGGCAAACCAAACCCCGTTACGGCAAAAACCCCCTCGAGTGCGGCCAGCACAGCTATCTACTCAGTCGAGCGCGCTCCAGAGCACTCGCCGGAAAGGTCGGCGCCCTCAGAAGCTCAAGGGCCGATTCGAGATTCTGCTTCTTCGTCTCGTCGCTCTCGCCTTCTATCGCTCTCTGTAAGGAGAACCCCGTTTGGTCCACGCCCTTAATCCTTACGATGATCTTCAGGCACTGGTCACCCAAGGGCGACATCCTCGCACCCGGTTTCCGTTTGTACCGGACGTGCACGCCTTCGAGAATCTTCTCCGGCGCCTCCGCAGACGAACAACCCTTTTCCTGAATGATCTGCAGCAGAGGAGGGACAGAAGGCAATCCGATTTCCGCCAAGGCATAGCCAGCAGGACTGAATATCATTAGCTCAGAAATCGCTGAACCTTGTCCTTCTTTCAGAACCAACCAATCAACAAGATCTGGCACCGCTTCCTTTGCCCTCATTTCACCCAGCAACCGCATCGCAATATTTCTAGAAGTTGTTGAACTGTAAAAGGGTTCTCCCTTCTTCACTGGGGCGGTGAGCACGGAGAGCAAGAAATCGATTTCCTCTCCCCGCTCAAC
This sequence comes from Candidatus Brocadiaceae bacterium, assembly GCA_030615435.1. Taxonomy (GTDB): domain Bacteria; phylum Planctomycetota; class Brocadiia; order SM23-32; family SM23-32; genus JAUWZH01. The sequence goes on from JAUWZH010000075.1 coordinate 1,843, forward strand.
AAGAACAATCTGTTCAGACCGGATTCTATGCGCTTCTTCTCCGGAGATTATCAGCGCTCTCCAATCCGGCAGGCTGCTCGCTTCCTCCGCTGCAGATCCTGCCAACAGCAGCAGGAGCACAACCAGCACCAGAATTACTGGTCCAGAATACATGCCAAGCACCTTCATCTTTGCTCCTCCTCGTCACTCGTAATCGTCTGACCAGTCATCTGCAAATCCATCTATGGGTCCTGTGACGATCTCATTGGTCTTGGTTGTGTCCAAGATCCAGCCGTCCGATGGCTCGTCGTATCTTATGTGCATGATGGACCTCCACTCCGTGTAACCAGAGCAGACATACCAGTCATTGCTGATTTTCACCTCGACCCATTCCTGAAACTTACTTTTTTGGCTAGCGAAGTAGTTCGCAGTGTACGGAAGAATATTAAAGCCTGGGCCATCAATTGAGAGTATCTCTGTCAAATTTGGGTTCTGGGTTAGGTCTTCGTCGTCATTATCGGTATCGTCGTCCGCCCAGTCCGTTGCGCCTTTAAAAATACTCTTGGTCAGAGGCAGTGTGTCCGGACCCCAGTACGCGAAAGATGCTTCCCTCTTAATATCCCAATTCACGTCTGATATGACGGCGTTCGGCCTTGTCTGGAATTTCATCTCCATTTGCCAGTGGGCTCGATCGATGTCCGGGTACACGGGCTCATCATATATTCTCCTCCCGACCACGTTGTCCCTCCACGTCCCAAAGGTCGGGTAGTAGACAGCCGTGCTGTACTGGGTCAGAGGGTCGAACTCGTCCGGCGAGCCCCTGATACTCCCTGCAGGCACCCAGATCACCGTGAGCTCTTCGCTTCCGCAAGTGCCCGTCGTTTTGTCCGTTGTGGCCAAGATGGCGCGGTCGTCCAAGTTATGGCTGGCCGACAGGCCGAAAAGGTGGACGTCGTAGTGGCTGCCTACAGTCACAGTCACACCCTCAGGCGGATACGGATCCCCGTTCGTTTTCTCGATTGTGAGCGTGTTTGAGGGTGAAACGGACAGCATCACCTTGACGGACACACCCACGGGGCCTTCAAGCAAGATTCGCAGGGGAACATGATTGTCCGTAGCGCCGGCTGGTGTGTTCACCGGTGTTTCCCGAACAGCCTCACCCTTTATCGCCACAACGTAGTCGTCATTATCGAGTGTAGTGTTATAGATCGCCAAATTCACCTCAATTATCTTCACTCTCTGCAGGTCGGCCCAACTGCCAGGAGGAGTGCTCTCGCTGCTGTGGCACAGGCCCCAGTCATTCCCATCGCAGTAAATCAGGTTCGGGATCCCCTGAAAGAGTTTCCACTGCTGGCGGTTGTGGCCCTTGAAGCGTTCCGGATTCGCCCCCGTACCGGGGGCTTTCAACTCGACGATGCCGCTAAGGAGTTCCTTCGTGTGGACAGCATAGTCGGGCCTGCCGAGCCGTCCGGGGAGTCTGGATTGCCCCTTGCAGACGACCGCCTGCGCCAACGCTTTGCCCACTTCGCCCATCAGGTTCTCGAAGGGGGCGCGGAGCTGGTCCTCGGGCTCGCCCGAAGCCGGAGCTTTCATCTTCTTCGTCACGCTTTGGGCGAACTTCTGCAGGGCTGCGAGAACGCGTTGGTGTGGCTGCACAGCCTTCTCCCGAGTACGAACGGCCGCCGAGACATAAGAAAATGCATAATCGGCTGGGCGGAGCATATGATACCTGGCAGGACGCTACATCACAACAAAGCCAGGCGCCCTACGCCAGCGAGAGCCTAAACACCCCCGTATGCCCGCGCCCGGCATGGGATGAGTTGTGGTGGAACCGGGCAAGGAGGCGGGGGGCGTGGTTCAGTTCCTGGCCAGCGAGACGAGTGGGAGGAGCGTTTACAAGCGCGAGAATCTGCCGGATTTGTCAGACATGGCGTGAGGGAAGTGGAGCGGATATACTGTGGCTCGTTATGAGTTGAGTTTGGAAGATATGACCGTCACTTAACCAGCCTGCAGTAAGGAGCAAGGAAAGATGGCGAAGAAGAGCAAGGCGGATGTGGCCGCGCGGGAGCATGCCAGGCGCATGCGCTGGTGGCATGAGGCGCGCTTCGGGATGTTCGTCCACTGGGGGCTCTACTCACAACTGGAGCGCCACGAGTGGGTGATGAACAGAGAGCGTATCCCCGTCAGGGAATACGAGAAGCTCGCCGACACGTGGAAGCCCGAGCCGCGGCCCGCGCGCGATTGGGCGCGCCTGGCCAAGAAGGCAGGCATGAAATACATGGTGATGACCACCAAGCACCACGAGGGCTTCTGCCTCTGGGACACCAAGCAGACCGACTACTGCGCCGCAAAGCGCGGCCCGGGACGCGACCTGGTGCGGGAATACGTGGAGGCCTGCCGCGAGTTCGGCCTGAAGATCGGCTTCTACTACTCGCTGATGGACTGGCACCACCCGGACGGCGCCCGCTGCGCCAGGGACGAGAAAGCCCGCCGCCGCTTCCTTGACTTCACCCAGGGCTGTGTGGGCGAGCTGATGAGCAATTACGGGAAGATTGACGTCCTCTGGTATGACGTCTCATGGCCACTGCCGACCCCTGAGGCGTGGGAAAGCCGCAAGATGACACGGATGGTGCGCAGGCTCCAGCCGCACATCATCGTCAATAATCGCGCCCAGTTGCCCGAGGACTTCGACACCCCCGAGGAGTACGTCGAACTCTTCGAGCTCCCGGAGGAAGGCCGCTCCTGGGAGGCGTGCATGACCTTCAACGGCTCCTGGGGCTACCAGCCCGCGCCCCCGGAAGACTGGCGTTCTGTGCGCGAAGTGCTCAAGCTGCTGGCCAACTTCACGGCGGGAGGAGGAAACCTGCTGCTGAACATCGGACCGAAGGCCGATGGCTCTGTGCCGGAGCTCGCCACCGAGCGCCTGACCGCAATCGGCAAGTGGCTCAAGAAGTACGGCGAGGCGCTCTACGGAGAGGTGGATCGCTGTCGCAGGCGAGTCGAGTGGATGCCCAAGGGCTGGTGGACCGCCAAGAACAACGGCAGGACGGCTTACTTCTGGTGCAGCCGCTGGCCGGGAACCGAACTCGCCATCGGCGGCCTTCGCACCACGGTGAAAAAGGCATCTTTCCTGACCACGGGCAAACCCATCGAGTTCGAACAGACCCGCGATCGCCTCGTTCTCAAGGGCCTGCCGAAATCGAACCCGGACAGGATCGCCGGGGTCACGGTCATCAAGCTGGAGTGCGCCTCGAAGCTGCGGCAGGTGCTTGGCTCCGGTTACGTAGTGCTGTAACCGCAGGGCCTGGAGGAGCAACGCCCGCGTCGAGTCGCTGCCGCGTCAGGATATCTCAACTCGCCGCGAAGCCAAACTCGGCACAGGGCGCCTTCAAAACAGCTTGCCGCCCGGCTTCGGCGGCTTGCGCATGGCAGGTGGCACGTCCGGCAGATCATCCTGGTGGAACACCTCCCCTTTCACAACCGCGTCCAGGAGCTTCGCCTGCTTCGGATACTCCGCAGCGGTGGCTTCCAGGACCCAGAGCAGTTCAAGCAGCGCTGGAGACCGAATACGCGGTCGGGAGCGGTTTCGGCCCAAGAGGACTCAAACCCGGTGGTCCCTGAAGGACCGTGGGGATTCGACTCTCCCCTCGCCCACCACGGACACCTGATTCTCCAGGCACTTTTCGGGTTCCGGCGTGCTTCTTGGTTCCTCCCCGGATCCCGGCTCGCGATCCCCTTTCAGTCGCCGGCTGACACACAGCGTCGGGGGGTAATCGGACCCTTGACATGCGCCGGGAGGTGTGTTATGCTTATAGTGGAGTATTTGCAAAATATCGCGGCTGTGCCCCAGGGTTCGTCCACAGTCAGAGCCGAGTGCGGCTGCGCGCCGCGTAGGGATGTCTTGTATAAGCGGCCAAATCCGGCGGTGTGTTCGGCAGGATGTTCCCTGAGAGAAAACGCAAGAGAGGTGCAAAGGTTGGCCGGCTGATCAGGAACGGGCCCAGGCTTGACGTGAGCCCGGCCCCGGTTGGACGGGGCTGGATTTGTATTCCAGTAAGTGCATTGGGCACAACTGGTCGGGGGGTCGGACAAGACGTTGCGAAAGGGAGGCAGCTGAGTGTTGTTCCTCTGGTTTCCCATGCGAGGCGTAACGTAAGAACCTAGCTGCCACGGCGCCGTCTTGTCAGATTCTCGGGAGAAGGGAGGTCCACTATGTTGGGCAAGAAGGGATTTGCGGCAATTGCGGCGGTAGGCATACTGCTGTTGGCTTCGTCGGCCCGTGCGCACACGGAAGACGTTCCTTTTGTTGCGGATCTTCTGGCCGGCCGGCACATGGATGCGGGTGAGGTTCGCGTTTGGAACGACGGGGACAATCTCCACGTCGAGTACAGGACAATAGGTGGCTGGCACCTATATGAGACGCATCTTGCCGTAGCAACTTCTTTGGCCGACATCCCGCAACGGAAGGGGAACCCCCCGCCCGGCCGCTTTGCGTACAAGCACGAGGACCTGGACGGTGCCAGTAGCGATTCCTATGTGATCGAACTTGCCGATCTTGGCGCTGACGCCGACACTTTGCTCTACATTGCCGCTCACGCGGAAGTGCGCGGGAGGGAAGAGCTGGTGCAGAACGGCGGTTTTGAGGCTCCTGTTGTGACGACTCCGGAAGGGTGGGACATCTTTGATTCCGGCACGGCGGGACTCTGTTGGATAGTGCAGTGGTACGATGGAGCGCGCAACTATGGCGGGGAGACGAGGCCGGAACCGGCTCATCTGGAACTGCACAGCGAAGCCAACAACTGGACGCCTTATGAGGGAGATCAGTACGCAGAACTGGACGCGGACTGGGACGGCCCAAGCGGCGCCCTGACCGGCGAACCGGCTTCGGTTGAAATATATCAGGACCTGCAAACCGAAGCGGGCGCGGTTTACACGCTGAGCTATGCGTTCTCCCCGCGGCCTGGAAATGCCGACAATGTCCTCTTGGTCGAATGGGACGGTCAGCCGTTCAACCAGCAGCACAGCGCCAGCGGCGTCGGACTATCCGACACGAGTTGGACGGAATTCACCCACACTGTGACGGCGACCAGCAGCAGCACTTGCCTCAGTTTCACCGAGCTGGGCAGTGCGGATTCGCTCGGCTCATTGCTGGACGGGGTCAGCGTGCTCGGCGTTGAGGAGCAGGAGGAGAGCGCCTGGGGAGATGGCTATGACTTCCCCGGCAAGAACTGGGCCACTTACATCACCTACACCGTGCAGTAATAGCGCTGTATCAGCACGTAGCCTGCTGTGGCTCGCGACTCCGGACCTCAGAAGGCTTGCTCTGCCGAGAAGCATAAGGCACTGGTCGCTGACCACCTTGCGCGAGAAGCTTGTCAAGATCGGCGCCAGAATAGTCAAGCACTCCAGGTATTTTATCTTTCAACTGGCAGAAGTGGCAGTTCCGGCGGAGCTGTTTGCGGCGATCTTGGGGCGGATTCACGGACTTGTTCCTATGCCTACCTACTGTGAAAACCTTACGTACCGGCACGACGGGGCGAGTTAAAGAAACACCCTCAAGCACGGCGCAGAACCGAAGATTCCAAGCATCGGGAGGCTTCGAAGGCTTGCTTCATCCGAGAGAAGGGGTTCCCGGCCACAACCGGCGTTCTGCGCCGCGCTTGCCTGACGGCACGGCCGGCTGTAGAACGCTGAACTTACTGTGGAGGCCTTCGGCCTGGCAGCGACTGATCGGCTGGGAAGTCCTCAGACGCCCTGCTGCGGCCAAAATACGCCCCGGGCTATTCCACCGCACCGCGCTTCTTGAGCAGTTCTACCGCCGCAACTGACGCGCCACCTCGTCAACGGGGCCGGGCAGTTCCTCGCCCCTCAGCTTCACGAGCGCTTCTGCGGCCATCAGACGCACATTGCCGACGGGATCGTCCAGGAGTTTCTCAACTTCCGGGATGGCGGCCTCGGCCATAGGACCAAGCTCACCCAGTGCTGCCGCTGCGATCAGGCGCTGGGACCAGGACTCTGCTTTGAGGGCGGCAAGGATAGGGGCGAGGTGCTCGCCCATCCTCCCCTCGATCGCCGCCACGGCGGCGTGCATCGCAACGTTCTGAGGGTACTTCTCGAGGCCCTTGCGCAGTGCCGGAAGCGCATCGGCCCCCTCAGGGCCCATCCTGCCCATGGCCCACGCGAACTCATGCCAGCTTCTGAAGCCCCGGGACTCAAGCACCTTTAGCAGCGCTTCCGAGAGCGCAGGGAGAGCCGGCTTTGCCTTTGGACCCATCACGCCCAGGACGTACGCAGGTCTGCGGCGCTTCCCAGGGTCGTTGGCGCCCAGCCCCTCCAGGAGCAGAGGAATCAAAGGCTGAGCGTCTCCCTCGATGCGGAAGAGCGCGTAGCAAGCCGCCGCAACGACCTTGGGGTCATCGTTATTCAGCGCCGCCCTGAGCTTTGGGACGGCTTCACCTGCAAACTCGCCCAGGTCGCCAAGAGCGAAGAGCAGCCGATGGTTGAAATCCTCTTCGATCTCAAGGGTGGCGATCAGGTCGGGGACCGTGTCCTTCGCCGCAGCGCCCATACAGCCCAAAGCCTCGGCGGCCGAGACGCGCAAGCGCTTGTTGGGGCTCTTCAGCGCGCCATGCAGTGCCTTGACAGCTTCCTTCGCCTCGGTTCCCATACGTCCGAGAACGAGCGCTGCGTAGGAACTCGGTTCCTCGTCCAACTCCACAAGTTCGATCAACGCTGGGATAGCCGCTGTCCTGTTCAGACCGGCCTCCACGATCGTGGTAGCGGCTGCCGCACGCACCATCGGGTCCCTGTCTTTCAGATACTCCGCGAGCCGCAGCACCATTGGCTCCTCTAGCTGCGGAAACCGGCTATAGCAATAGATGGCCTCCCAGCGCACCCTCCCCTCGCCGTGCACAACGGCACGCTCTAACACGGGGAACGCCAACTTGCGGTCCGGCTGCGTCCTGCCAATCGTCTCTATGACGCACACACGCACTCTTTCGTCTTCGTCATCCAACGCATCCGCCAGTGCCGGTATGGCTGCGATTCCGGCCTCGCCGCACTTGCCCAGCATTTCTACTGCCCTGCGGCGTACCTCAACAGCCGGGTCCTTCAGACATTCGGCAATATGGAGGACCTCCTGCTTCGTGAGCGGGCGGAAGCCGAAGACCAGCCAGATCAGGGCGTTCTCCCGCACTCGTGCGTCGGGGTCTGTCAGTGCGCCCTGGAGTAAGGGGATGCCTGTCTGGCGATCTGGTTGAAGCCGGCCGATCGACTCCACGGCGCTCATGCGCACTTGAACGTCCTGGTCCTTCAGCGCGTTGGCCAGTGCCGGTATGGCTGCCAGGCCGGCATCACCCCAGCCCCCCAGTGCTCCCGCAGCGTGACGGCGGGTCGCCGCGTCCGGGCTGTTCAACTGCTGGATGAGCGCCTTGACGCGCTTCGCTGGGTCCTGCTGTGCCTGAGCGCCGAGCGACACAACAGCCATCAGCGCCGCAATCCACGCGCAGTACGTGTTCTTTCGTGATCCCCGCCACATCGGCTGTCTCCTTTCGTTCCTGTCTTTGCCCGCCTCGGTCTTCGTGCATAGGGCATCTGATCTTGCTGCCGCAGACGATTCCGGCTCCTCGTCCTCGCCAGTGGAAGCGCCGACCTCTTGCGAGGCGGACTCTGGTCCAATATTCCCCACGTGAAGCCGGTCAGCCAAAACTCATCCACCCCATCTGGAAGTGTACCTCGGCGCTTCCGTTCGAAACGGTTGTCGACTACGGTATAATTGTCGGAGGCCAATGAGGTTTCCGCCCTCTTCTTGGTCTGCCAAGACCCATAATGTCAAGAAGCATCGTAAGCTGGTTCAGGTGAACGGGTTAAGACACCGTCCACAACCCTTGATGGCGGAAGCACCCAACCATGACCCACCCCTCAGACGGCCGACTCACTCCATCCTGTTAGACACCGTCAGGCGAAGATTTGTTCGCGGAAAAGGCCTGCTCGCATTTCCGCTGCGAATGCCCAGGTTCTGCTGTTGCTCCGCCCCGTGCTTCTTGAGCAGTTCGACCGCGTCCTTGTGAGCGAGTTGCCTTGCCAGGTCCAAAGGCACGCTGCCAGATTGGCTCCTCGCATTAGGTCGCCCTGAGGAGGCCAGGAGAAGTCGCACTGCTTCATTATCTCCTGCTGCTGCGCAGTGCAAAGGAGTTCTCCCGTCCAGGTCCTCACCGTTCACAGGTGCGCCGTGCGCCAGCGAGAGCCTAATCACCCCCGTATGCCCGCGGCCGGCATGGGATGAGTTGTGGTGGAACCGGGCAAGGAGGCGGGGAGCGTGGGTCCATTCCTGGGCGGCGAGCCGAGTGCGACGAGGGTTCACAAGCGCAGAAATTCGCGGGGGCCGACATTTTGCGCTTGCAAAAAACCTCTGAGCGGTTATAATGTACTATAGGTTTAGTTCGTTCTAAACAAACATGGGCCATGCGCCTCGTATACCTCGGGCGGTTGCCATGACTGAGCAAGACGACCCCATCCGCGAGTCCTTCATCCACCAGATCGGCGGCATCGCCGAGAGCCTCGGGCTGAACCGGTCCGTGGGCCAGCTCTACGCCCTGCTCTACATGAGTCCCGGGGCGCTGTGCCTCGACGAGATGGCCGAGGCCTGCCAGATGAGCAAGGGCAACGTAAGCCTCAACGTGCGCGAGCTGGAACGCTGGGGCGCGGTGCGCCGCGTCCCGGTGCGGGGCGAACGAAGGGATTACTATGAAGCCCTCCGGGACGTGCCTGAGATAGTAATCGGGCGGATGAAGGACGGCCTCGGCAGGCGGCTGGACGTGATGCGGGAGGCCATCGCCGAAGCCTCCGAGGGGGT